>JAYGEF010000166.1:0-6344 GCA_046582535.1 Alphaproteobacteria bacterium | reverse complement strand
AGGCGGTTGCCCTGGGCGATTATCCGGACCTCAAGAACTGGCGCATCTATCTCTGCGGTTACCCGCCCATGGTCGCCGGTGCGCGCAAGAAGGCCTATCTGATGGGCGCTAATCTCGCCGACATCTACGCCGACCCGTTCGAGCTTCAGGATCTGCGGACCGAACCTCGGGACTAGTTGATCGACCCCTCGCCGATGCGCTTGGCGACGGCGACGATACGGTACATGGAGCGCAGCACCGGCTTTTCGATCAGCTTGTTGTCGATCACCACCAGGCCGCTGTCGCCGTCCTCGAAGGCGGCGATAATGCGCCGGGCCCGGGCGATGGTCTCGGCGTCGGGGGTGAAGTGGCGGTTGATGACCGGGATTTGCTTGGGGTGGATGGCGCCCTTGCCGGTCATGCCGAGGGCGGCGGCGGCCGCGGCCTCGGTCTCGAGGCCGTCCATGTCGTTGAGGTCGAGGAAGGGCACGTCGATCAGGTCGAGGCTGGCGCTGGCCGCCGCGTGAACCACCCGAGAGCGGGCGTAAAGCAGCGAGTCCCATGTCGGCTCGACGCGCAGGTCCGCCGCCATATCGACGCCCCCGAACAGAAGCGAATCGATACGGTCGCTGGCCTGGGCGATCTCATGGCAGGCTTTGAGCCCTTGGTTGGTCTCAATGATGACGTGGAGGCGAATGGTGCTGAGAGGGCCGCTGAGCAACTCGTCGATCAGCAACACCTCGTCGGCCGACTTGACCTTGGGCAACATCAGGGCGGGGGGCGGCGTGTCGCTTTCGATAATGGCCAGCAAGTCGGCCAGGCCGTCGGCGCAACGGGGGCTGTTAATTCGAACGATGGGTTCAACGCCGGGAGTCTCCGGGCGACCGGCGAACAACGTCATAATCTTGGTCCGCGCCTCATCCTTGTGTTCGGGCGCGATGGCGTCTTCCAGATCGATGCAGATGATATCCGCGCCGACCTTGAGGGCCTTGGCGAACATCTCAGGTTGAGTGCCGGGCATGAAAATCAGACTGCGGCGCGGTTGGTAGGTGGTCTCGACCATGGTTCCCTCGTTGTCGTGGAGCCGCTATGATAGGCGTTATCCAGAGGATGGAGGAGAGTGAACCATGGCCGGGCGCGCGATACAAACCGTCGATGCAACCACCGACGGCGCTGTCATCGAAGGAATTCTCAAGGCCGATGGCTGCGTCATCATCCGCAATCTCATCGACCACGCGGTGATCGATGAGTTGCTGAGCGACATGGCGCCCTATCTGGAAAAGAAGCCCAAGGGCGAGGCCAACTTCGTCGGCGTCGAGACCAAGCGCCTGCATTCACTGTTCACCAAGAGCGACAGGGTCTGCGACTTCGTGACCCACGACGGCATTCTGTCGGTCATGGACGAGGCACTGGGCCCCTATTGCGACACCTATCAGATGTCGTCCAACTCGATTACCGCCATTGGTCCTGGTGAATCGGTACAGCCGCTCCATCGCGACGATCTGCTGTATCCCCTGGCTCACCCCAGCGAGCGTAATGCGGTGTGTACGGCGTTCTGGGCCCTGACCGACTTCACCGCCGAGAACGGCGCCACCCGCCTGATTCCCGGCAGTCACTTGTGGGACGACGAGCGCCGCCCGCGCGAGGACGAGACCGTACAGGCGGTCATGACCAAGGGCTCGGCCTGCGTCTTCGTCGGCGCCACCTATCACGGCGGCGGGCGCAACACCACGGTGGACCAGTGGCGCGTCGGCATGTTCAGTGGCTATCTCCTGGGCTGGCTGCGCCAGGAGCAGAATTTCTACATGGCGGTACCGCCTGACATGGCCCGGGAGATGCCGGAAAAACTTGCCCGCCTGCTGGGTTATTCCCTGCACAAGCCGTTCCTCGGCTGGGTTCAGGATATTCAGGACCCCTGGGACGTGTTGCAGGGTTATGAGGAACTATCCAAGGGCGGCGACGATCAGTTTGCCGACGGCGCCGACAAACTGGGCCAGGGCGCCGACGTCAAGATCGTTCCGGCGGTGGAGAGTCCGGCCTCGCCCACGATTGTTCGGCCCTCGGCCAATAGCGTCAGAGAGGTCGACCCCTCGACGCCGGGCCACGAGATCGATGCCATCCTCGAGACCGACGGTTGTGTCATCATCCGTGACCTTCTGCCCCATGCGCTGATCGATACCGTGCTTGACGATCTCGAGCCCTATCTCGACCGCAAACCCACCGGGCAGTCCGACTTTCTCGGCATGAAGACCAAGCGGCTGCACTCGTTGTTCTCGAAAACATCGCACCTAACGGACTTCGTTGCCAACGACAAGGTGCTCGCGGCGGTCGACAGCGCCCTCGGTCCCTATTGCGATACCTATCAGCTATCGTCGAACTCAATCTCGGCCATTGGGCCGGATGAGACACCCCAGTCGCTGCACCGGGGTGATCAGCTCTATCCGCTTGATCGAAGTTCCCGCCGCAATCTGGCCTGCACGGCATTCTGGGCGCTGACCGACTTCACCGCGGAGAACGGCGCCACTCGTGTGGTGCCGGGCAGCCACCTGTGGCCGGACGACCGCGAACCGCGCGAGGACGAAGCGGTCCAGGCGGTCATGCCCAAGGGCTCGGTCTGTATTTTCCTTGGCGGCACCTATCACGCCGGCAGCGCCAACCGGGCACCGGGCCAGTGGCGCATCGGCATGTTCAGCGGCTATATCCTGGGCTGGTTGCGTCAGGAGCAGAATTTCTATCTCGGGGCGCCGCCGGAGGTCGCCCGCGAACTGCCGGAGAAGCTCGGCCGCCTGCTGGGCTATTCCCTGCACAAGCCGTTCCTCGGCTGGGTCGAGGATTTCCAGGACCCGTGGGACGTGCTCCAGGGCTACAAAGAACTCAGCGTCGGCGGCACGGACCTGTTCGCCGACGGCGCCAGCGATCCGGTTCAGGGCGCAAAGGTCAGAGCGATCTAATAAACCCCGGCCATGCGGGCGCGCTGCTGGATCAGCGCCAGCACCGTGTCGATGGTCGGCGAGGCGATTGCGGTCAGGCGGGCGAGTTCCTGAACCGATGTGAGCAGGGCGTCGATTTCCATGGGCCGGCCCTTCTCCAGGTCCTGGAGCATGGAGGTCTTGTGCGGGCCCACGGCGGCGGCGGCGTCGAGGCGCTTCTCCACATCGATGTTGAATTTGATGCCCAGGGCCTCGCCCACCGCCTGGGCCTCGACCATCATGTCGCGGGACACGGCGCGGGTGCCCGGATCGGTGGCGACCTCGTCGAGCATGGCATGGGTCAGGGCGCTGATCGGGTTGAAGCACAGGTTGCCCCACAGCTTGATCCATATTTCGTCGCGAATGCGCGGCCGTACCGGCGCCTTGAGCCCGGCCGCGATGAACGCTTCGCTGAGCCGGGTCGCCCGCCCGCTGCGCTCACCGCTAGGCTCGCCCAGGCTGAAGCGGTTGCCCTCCACATGCTGGATGACGCCGGGGGCCGGCATGTCGCAGGCCGGGTAGACGATGCAGCCAAGCACCCGTTCGGGGCCGATGCGGTCCCACTGAACGCCGCCCGGGTCGATGCTCTCCAGGCGATGGTCCCGCCACCGCCCTTCGAGCCCGTGAAAGTACCACCAGGGAATGCCGTTGACCGCCGTCACCACCGTGGTGTCCGGGCCGATCAACGGCTGAATGGTCTCGACGATACCCGGCACCGAATGGGCCTTGAGGGTGATGATCACGTAGTCCTGGGGGCCGGCCTCGGTCGGGTCGCTGGTGCAGGTAGGATGGATGATGCGCTGCTCGCCGCCGATCAGCAGCTTGAGCCCGTCGCGCTGCATGGCCTCCAGGTGCGGTCCGCGGGCGATCAAGGTGACATCCACATCGGACGCCGCCAGTTCGGCCCCGAGATAACCACCGATTGCACCGGCCCCGAAGATGCAGACGCGCATCAGCGGAGACCGAGCTTTTCAGCCAAGCCAATGCGCTGCAATTTGCCCGCGGAGCCTTTGGTAATTTCGTCTATAAACAATATCTTACGGGGTACTTTGAAGTCCGCGAGTCGGGTTTCCACGAAGTCGCGAATGTCGCGTTCAGCGGCGCTTTCGCCGTCGCGCAGCACCACTGCGGCGGCGACCTCCTCGCCCAGCTTGTCGTGGGGCATGGCGAAGGTCACCACCTGGGCCACCGCCGGGTGATCCATCAGCACCTCGTCGACCTCGCGCGGCGAAATTTTCTCGCCGCCCCGGTTGATGATCTCCTCGAGCCGGCCGGTGATGGTGAGGTAACCCTCCGGGTCGATCACCCCCTGATCGCCGGTGCGGAACCAGCCGTCGATGAAGGCCTCGGCGTTGGCCGTGGGGTTGGCTTCATAGCCCGGCGTGACGTTGGGCCCGCGAATGACGATCTCGCCGGTGGCGCCGGGTTTGAGCAGCTCGCCGTTCTCACTCATGACCGACACTTCCGGCCCCGCCGCGATGCCCACGGTGCCGGGCTTGCGGGCCAGGGG
Organism: Alphaproteobacteria bacterium; assembly: GCA_046582535.1. GTDB lineage: Bacteria > Pseudomonadota > Alphaproteobacteria > JAAXGF01 > JAAXGF01 > JAYZAP01. The sequence continues at coordinate 1,886 of JAYGEF010000166.1, read as the reverse complement.
CGGCAGCGGATTGCTGGCCATCTGGTGGGTCGCCTCGGTCATGCAGTAGGACTCGATGACCGGCGCGTCGAAGGTGGCTTCCAACGCGGCCATGACCTGGGGCGGCAGGGATGACGATGACGAGCGAATGAACCGCAGGCCGGCTTCGGAGACGGCGTCCGCATTGCGGGCGGCGCGCGACAGGATCGCCTGGTGCATGGTCGGCACAGCGGTATACCAGCTCGGCCGGGCGTCGCTCAGCCAGGAAAAGAAGCGCAGGGCATTGAACCCCGGCGTGCAGTAGACGCTGGCCCCGGCGCCGAGCGTCGCCGACACCGCGGCGATGAGGCCATGAATATGAAACAATGGCATGATGTTGAGGCAGCGGTCTTGGCCGGTCAGATTGAGGGCGGCGCGGATATTGGCCGCCGAGGCGCACAAGTTGCCATGGGTAAGCGGCACGATCTTGGGTCGCGACGTGGTGCCCGAGGTGTGCAACAGCAAAGCGACATCGTCGGCCTCGGCCAGGATAGCGTCGCAGCCGTCATCACCAGGGAACGAGAAGCCGCCGGCCGGGTCGTCCGAACCAACCACGATCTCGTGGATGGCGATGCCCGATTCGCGCGCAGCTGCCACCGCCGGCGACTCGCTGCCCTGTTCGACGACCAGGGCCTTGGCCGCGATGTCCTTCATATAGAAGGCGAACTCGTCCTTGCGGTAGGCCGGGTTTAGCGGCGCCGTGGTCGCGCCGCAGGCGATGGTGACGAAGGCCGAGGCCATCTCGGGGCCGTTGGGCAGGACGATGGCGACCCGGTCGTTGCGTCCCAGGCCGAGACGGTTGAGGGCGCCGACCGTACGCCGGGCAAGGGCACGCAGACCGCCGTAGGTCAGCGACTCGCGGTCGGGCGCCGAAATGGCAATGGCGTCATCGCCACCGGCGGCGAGTAGATCGAGAAGAGTGGAAGCCTCGGCCATGCTGCTACATTCTTGTTCCATGAAAGGGCTGCCTATCCCCACAGGGTGGTATAAGCTCGCCCGCCATGAGCCACAATACCTGGATTCACCGCATCGTCCGCGTTGGCGTCCGTCCCCTGGTGCGGACGCCGTTGATGCCCAACCACGTGACCACCCTGCGCCTCGCCGCCGGTCTCGGGGCCACGGCGGCCTACGCGGTTGGCGGCCCGGCGTGGAGCCTGTGGGGCGGGATCATTTTCGTGATCTCGGTGCTGCTCGACCGCGCCGATGGCGAGTTAGCGCGGCTCGCCGACAAGCGCAGTCCCGGCGGTCATCAATACGACCTCATGGCCGACACCATCTGCAACGCCGCCATTTTCATCGGCATCGGCATCGGCTTGCGCGACGGTCCGATGGGCCTTTGGGCGGCGGTGTTGGGGGTGGTTGCCGGATTTGCGGTGGCCCTGGTTCTGATGATGGTGTTGCGTCTCGAGGCTCTCGATGGCTCCCGCGCCGCCGAACTCGATAGCGCCGCCGGGTTCGACGCCGACGACGCCATCCTGCTGGTGCCCATACTGGTTTGGGTGGGCTGGGCCGACTGGATGATTGTCGGCGCCGCTATTGGTGCGCCGGCTTTCGTTCTGTTCATGTATTTGAAGTTCCGGACCCGGCTGAACTGGTCGCCGGGGTAGGCCCATGGGGCTGGCCAGCGACAGCGGACGCCAGCGCGCCGAAGCCGCCATCGGCCGCAACGCCGACGCCCAGCGCACGGCCACCGCCAAGGCCCTGGCCGGGCGCTGTTCGGAGAAGCGGCTGCTGGCCATGATGGCGGCGGCTCTGGCCCGGGTCGAAAAACTGGTCGCCGAGGCCAACAAGCTATCGCCGCCGCCCCGGCCCATTGCCTGCGGACCCGGTTGTCCGTTCTGCTGCCATGTACGCCTGACAGTCAGCCC
>JAYGEF010000144.1:0-2516 GCA_046582535.1 Alphaproteobacteria bacterium | reverse complement strand
GGTCTCGGCGATCTCGGCGGTCTCGGCGTCGGCGGTGCTATCGCTCTCGGCCAGCTCGAGCAGGGGGTTCTCCTCGAGCTGCTCGTCCACATAGGTGGCGATCTCGAGATTGGTGAGCTGCAGCAGCTTAATCGCCTGCTGGAGCTCGGGCGTCATGACCAGGGACTGGCTCTGGCGTGCCTCAAGGCGGGGACTTAGTGCCATTACGCGGCCCCCCTAAAACGATCTAGAGACTGAAGCGCTCGCCCAAGTAGACCCGCCGGACATCCTCGTCGGAGACAATCTCCGAGGGCGTGCCTTCCATCAGCACGGAACCGTCGTGCAGGATGTAGGCGCGGTCGATGATGTCCAGGGTCTCGCGCACATTGTGCTCGGTGATCAGCACGCCGATGCCGCGGTCCTTGAGGTGCGACACCAGGTCGCGAATATCCGCCACCGCGATCGGGTCGATGCCCGCCAGGGGTTCGTCGAGCAACATGAAGCTGGGCTGCGATGCCAGGGCGCGGGCAATCTCGGCGCGGCGCCGCTCGCCGCCCGACAAGGCCAGGGCCGGGGTGCGCCGCAAATGGGTGATGGAGAATTCGGCGAGCAGGTCGTCGAGCATGTTCTCGCGCTTCTCGCGGATCGGTTCGACCACCTCGAGCACGGCGCGGATATTGTTCTCCACCGTCATGCCGCGAAAAATCGACGGCTCCTGGGGCAAATAGCCCACCCCCATGCGCGCCCGGCGGTACATGGGCAGATCGGTGACATCGTGACCATCGAGGGTGATGGTTCCGTAGTCGGGGGCGATCAGTCCGGTAATCAGGTAGAAGCATGTGGTCTTGCCGGCGCCGTTGGGTCCTAAAAGCCCGATCGCTTCGCCGCGCCGCACGGATAGACTGACACCACGCAGAACGGGTCGCTTGCGGTACTCCTTGCCGAGGTTCTCGGCGACCAGGCCTGAGTTATCGCTGACAAGCCTCGCCGGCCCGTTATCGCCGTCCGGCGTGTCCGCCGGCCCTGCTTGCGATTGGTCCGTCACCGATTGATTCCGTTAACCATCAACCCGGTCTACTCCGAGTTATCGTTGCTTGGTACAAACAAAGCCTTAACACGCCCATCATCGCCGGTTTCCGAATTTGCACCGGTGGTGCCCTTTACGCCACCCAGCATCCTGCTTTCGCCCGTGATCAGGTTCATGATCAGGTGATTCCCCCGAATCACGTTGTTGCCCCGGGTTAAAACCACGGAGCCAAACAATTCTACCGTATCAGCCTCGACGTTGTAGAGCCCTTTTTCGCCCTGGGCCATTTCCTCGGGCGACGACAGGAATACGGTGCCCACCGCTTCGATGAGGCGGATGGCGTTTTCGCCCTCCGCGTTGGCCTTGTAGTGGACCGTCAACTGGTCGGCACGCAAGTTCAACTCGCCCTGTACCGCATCCACACTGCCGCGAAAGATGGCGACGTTGGCGTCCTGCTGGACCTCGAGGGAATCGGCGGTGATTTCGATGGGCAGGGTGGTGTCGTAACCCTTACCGACTTGGGCCGGCACCGGTGTCGTGGCCATCAGGAGCGCGATGGCGACCACGAAGAAATAGCGCATCAGCTGCCCGCCTTGGGATAGAGGGTCATGCGTACCTGACCTTCGAAGTGAACGGTTTTGCCGTCATCGACCATGCGGAAGCTGTTGGCGTTGAGGGTGCCGAACGGCCCCTGGGCTTCCACCGGCACGGTGCCGTGGGCGAGACCGGCCGCCAGATCGATAAGCGCGCTTTCGGTACGGACCTCGTAGCCCTGGTCGGAGAAGATGTTGACCGCGCCATCGAGGGACAGGGTGTCGGCCTGTCGCATCCAAGTGCCGCTGTCGGCGGTCAGGGCCAGCCATGTGCCCTCGTTGAGCAGGATGTCGGCTTGGGGCTTGGTCAGCAGGATGATGTCAGGATCGTCCTCGTCCTGGGCCGCCAATTCGGCGGTCAGGGTGTAGGGTTGGCCCTTGTCGTCGGCGCCGATGTAGCGGGCGTTGGTCATGAACACGTTGTCGTCGAGACCAACGCCGATGCTTGCGAACGTCACGGGAATGCTGTCGTCGTTGCCGCGCAGGTAAGGCCAGGCCACGACCATGGCGACCAGGATCAGGGCGCCGAGGGGCAGCACGAGTTTCATCATGCCGACGAAGCGGCTGTAGCGCACGCTTTCGGTAATCGCCCGCGGCGTCGCGACGATGCGCGCGCTGAAGCCGCGTGGCTTTGTGTCGGCGGTCGGATGAAAATCGCTGTTCAGCGTCATGGTTTCGAAAGCCCAGTCAGGCACATCGTCAGGCACATCGACGCAACCGTCGAGCGGGCACGTCAACCACGGTTTATTATGGGCCCGATCGGCCGCCGATTCAATGGTTTAGGTCGAGCAACCCATCCGGTTTGGATGAGACTCAGTGGGCAAAAATATCCGGCGTGTCCCAGCCGGCCAGGTCGAGCGCGGCACGGGCCTGGAGGAAGCCGAAGCAGGCGGCGGCGATCTCGGTGCGGCCTTCCC
>JAYGEF010000483.1:0-1761 GCA_046582535.1 Alphaproteobacteria bacterium | reverse complement strand
AGGCTGTTCATCTCCTCCTTGAACCAGCCCGAGCCTTCCGGCGAGACCATGTTGCACGGAATCGAGTGGATATTGTGCGCCTCGTACAGCTCGGTCCACAGCTCCTTGCCACCGCCGTAATAGAGCCAGCCCAAAAGTTCGCCGGCATTGGGGCCGAACGGGACCGCGGTGAAAAACTGCATGGCCGGCACTTTGCCCGCCCAATAACCCGACGCCGTCCAGCCGGCGTTGATCGATCCCGTCGAGACCGCATCGAAGATCTCCAGCGCCGGCACCAGCGCGCCAGGCTCGAAGAACTTCACCTGCATGTTGCCATTCGACAATTCGCCGAGACGCTTTTCGAGCAACTTGCCCTGATCGCCGAGTTGCACCAATTCGCCGGAAAAACTGCTCGCCATCTTCCAGCGTACCGGATCTCCGATGCCGCCACCGGCGGTCGCCGCGTCGCCGTCGCCGGCCTCGTTCGACACCATCGTCGCCGGCCCTTGCGACGGGATGACATAAGCTCCGATCAAAACTCCGACAATCAGCGCCACCACACTGATGACCAACGATCCCCTCATGGCTTCCCTCCCTTTGTGTGCGTGATCACCACCTGAGCGCCAGATGTATCGTCAACCGGATTATCTCAGATAGCCACCGCCCGAATTGAAGAATGCTATCACGAATTCGCGCCGCTAACGAGTCGCGCCGGTGCTACACGATCTCCACCGCCAGGGCACCTTCCTCGACGCCTTCCTGGCCGTCTTCCACATGGACCGCCGAGACGGTGCCATCGGCGTCGGCTTCGTGCGGCACCTCGGTTTTCATGACCTCGAGAATAAACAGCACGTCGCCCGCCTTGACCGCGTCGCCGGTCTTCACAAGAACCTTCCAGACACTCCCCGGGACCTGGGTCCGAACCTCGTGCGCCATGCCGATCGCTCCTTAATAGACTCTAATCGGGCCGATTTCCGCGTCTCGGGTTCGCGGCCCCTCGCCAACCGTGTTGCCGAATTTGGTCCGGACCACGGGGCGCGCATCGTCGATCAAATCGCGGGCGAAGGCAATATCGGACATGGTGGAATCAGCAAATTCGCCGCCGCGCGGCCGCGACCCGCCGACAGCGCCATAAGGGCATCGACGCGACGACGAGAATCATGCTTCAAATGTTGCGTCTTCAATGCCTTCAATAATTATTCCGACACGGGAGATTACCAACTATGACGTCTCGGGCCTCTACCCTGCTCCTCACCGCCACCCTGGCCATCGCCACCGCGCCAGCTTTCGCTCACGGCAGCCACGAGCTCGTCGCGCCGGTCGGGCAAATTCTATCGTTTGCTCTCCCATCGGTTGTTGTCGCCGGCGCGTTAATCGCCACCACCTTCGCTTTGCCGGCCCGAGCGAGATCGGCAAGAGATTAATTTCCGCACCATCAATAAAGTTTTGCCGCGCTTGCATGGAGCTCCGAATCGGACACTGTCGTAATATGACGTCCGACGTCTCGTGGGATTGCTATCACCGTTAGAGATGCTAGATACCAAGGTGGCAATGTCGCTGGGCACGCGGCGTTTGGGGGAAATTGAGGAACGAGTCTGCGTAAGTGTAGAGTCGGAACATCTCAGGGCATGTTGGTCGGTCTGAACGACGACACGAGGCATCACGAGACGAGAGTGTTGGAAAACGGGCCCGCCGTTGCTTATAGCGCTCGCCCGCGCGGTCTCTACCGAACCACGTATATCAGCCCGAATGTCTCGCGTTTTCTCGGCTATCCGGCGGAAA
>JAYGEF010000022.1:0-3489 GCA_046582535.1 Alphaproteobacteria bacterium | reverse complement strand
CAGTATATTTAATTAATTAAGTATACTGTCCCCTTAATTCAATTCACGGCGCTTTGTCGCCGGCCGGGCCGTCGTGGCCGAAGACGTCGACGGCCACCGGATGTTTGCGCCGGGCGGCGGTGCGCTCGCGGTGCAGCAGGTAGAGGCCGCACATCACCAGTCCGAACGATCCCGTGGTGACGATGGCCGTTGGTATGTGGTCCCAGATAATCCAGCCGATCAGCGCCGCCCAGGCGATGCTGGTGTATTCGAACGGCGCCACCAGGGATGGTGCGGCGACCGAAAATCCGATGGTCATGGTATAGGCCGCGACGCCGGCGATGATGCCGATGGCGATAAACGTTCCCCAGTCCGCCGGCGCCGGCGTGACCCAGTCGAAAGGCACGAACACGGCACCGAAAATCGTGAAGGTCAGCAGGGTGTAGAACGTCATGGGCGCCGGGTCGTCGACCCGCGCCACCACCCGCGAGAGAATGTTGCTGAAACCAAAGAAGATATTCGAGGTTATCAGCAGTACCGTGGCCAGAGGGTCGACGCCGCCGCCCGGCTGCAACATGAACAGGATCACGGCGAAGCCGCCGATCACGGTAACCCAGCGCCGCACACCGACCGGCTCACCGAGCAGGGGCACCGACATAATCGTGATGATCAGGGGCGCCGAGGCCGCCACCGCGAAGCTGTTGACCAGGGGCTGCAACGGTAGAGCCATGACGAACAGGCCAAAGGAGCCGCAACCGAGCAGGCCGCGCACCAGATTGAGGCCAAGCCGCCGGGTGCGAAAACTCTTGATGCCACGCATGATCAGCATGAATACGGTGACCATGACCAGAGCGAAGGCGCTGCGCAGGAACAATATTTTGATGGTCCCGAAATTTTCGGCCAGGAGCATGCTCAGAGCGTCATGCATGGCCCACACGGCGCCGGAAATCAGGATCATGGTGATCCCCAGAATGGGCCGGTCGAGCTTGGCGGCAATCTCGGGATTTGGGCTCATCGATCGTCCTCGACCGGCGTCTCGTGGCCCAAAACGTCAGCGGCCACCGGCCGTTCGCGCCGCGCTGCGATGCGCTCGCGGTGCAGCAGGTAGAGACCGCATAGGACCAGCGCCACCGAACCCCAAATGACGATCCAGGTCGGCACTTCGCCCCAGAACATCCAACCGAACAAGGCCGCCCAGGCAACCCCGGTGTACTCGTAAGGCGCCACCAGCGACGGCGTCGCGACACGAAACGCGATGGTCATGGTGTAAAGCGCCGTGGCCGCGAGGAATCCGGTCAAGACGAACACCGCCCAGTCCGCCGTGGTCGGCGGCGTCCAGCTGAAGGGCACGATAAAGGCATTGATCACCACGAAGATCGCGAGGGTGTAGAGGGTCATGATGCCGGCGCCGTCGTGGCGCCCGACGATACGCGAGAGGATCACCGACACCGAATAAAGAATGTTTGAACAAACCAGCAAACCGCTGGCCAGGGGCACCAGGCCACTGCCCGGCTGCATCATGAACAGGATGGCGATGAAGCCGCCAACCACGGCCAGCCAGCGCCGCACGCCGACCGGTTCCTTGAGGATCGGGATCGACAATATGGTGATGAACAGCGGCGCCGAGGCGAGGATGGCGAAGGTGCTGACCAGAGGCTGCATGGGCAAGGCGATGACGAACATGCTGAAAGCGCCGCAACTGAGCAGCCCGCGTACAATGTTGAGTCCCGGACGCTGACTGCGGAATTCCCCGGCGCCGCCAACCACGGCAATAAACCCGGCGACCAGGGCAGACGCAACCACACTGCGCAGGAAGAGAATCTGCGCCGGCGGATAAATCGCCGCGAGTTCCTTGCTGAAGGCGTCGTGCAGCGCCCAGACGCCGACCGAGATCAGCATCATGACAATGCCCAACATGGGGCGGTCGGCACGTTGGACCATGGAACGGCTATTCGGCGCCGAGAAGGCTCAGCCAGTCGGCCTCGCTCTTGATTTCAACACCGAGATCGGCGGCCTTGGTGGCCTTGGAACCGGAATCTGCCCCGGCGACCACGAAATCGGTCTTTTTCGATACCGAGCCGGCGACCTTGGCGCCCAGGGCCTCGGCCCGGGCCTTGGCCTCGGCCCGGGTCATGGCTTCCATGGAGCCGGTGAACACCACGGTCTGGCCGGCCAGCGGCATATCGCCCTGGGGCGCCACGTAGTCGGCCGGCGCGACCTCGGCGGCGAGGTCATCGGCGACGGCCGTGTTTTGCGGCTCGGCAAAGAAATCGACGATGGTGTCCGCAACCTTGGGGCCGATGCCGTCCACATCGATTAGGTAAACGTAGGCCTCCGACTCGCGATCCTGGGCCTCGGCCATGCGCGCCATGAAATTGCCCCAGGACTCATAAGTTTTGGCAAGCAGCCGGGCCGTGGTCTCGCCCACATGACGAATTCCGAGCACATAAATGAAGCGGTCCAGGTCGATATGGCGGCGCTGTTCGATCGCCTTGAACAGATTGGCCGCCGAGGTCTCGCCCCAGCCCTCACGCTCGGCAATCGGCGGCTCGACCGTCGCCAGATTGAAGATGTCGGCCGGCGCCTTGATCAATTTGTCGGCCCAGAAGGCGGCAATCTGCTTCATGCCCAGGCCTTCGATGTCGAACGCGTCGCGGCTAACGAAATGGCGCAGACGCTCGACCGCCTGGGCCTCGCAGACCAGGCCGCCGCTACAACGCCACACGGCCTCGCCTTCCTCGCGGTGGGCGTGACTGCCGCAGATCGGGCAAACCGTCGGGAATTCAAAGGCCGCCGAACCCTTGGGCCGCTTTTCCAGCACCACCTCGACGACCTGGGGGATGACGTCGCCGGCGCGCTGGACCACCACGGTGTCGCCGACCCGGACGTCCTTGCGGGCGATTTCGTCCTCGTTGTGGAGCGTCGCGTTGGACACCACCACGCCGCCCACGGTGACCGGTTTGAGCCGCGCCACCGGGGTCAGGGCGCCGGTCCGGCCGACCTGAATTTCGATGGCCAGCAGTTCGGTGGTCGCCTGTTCGGCGGTGAACTTGTGGGCGATGGCCCAGCGCGGCGCGCGGCTGACCATGCCCAGGCGGTCCTGCCAGTCGAGGCGGTTGACCTTGTAGACCACGCCGTCGATGTCGTAGTCGAGGCTGGTGCGGTCGACCGCGAGTTCAGCGTAGACCCTGAGGGCCTGTTCGACGTCGTCGCACAAAGCGGTCCGCGGATTGACCGCGAAGCCCCAGCCCGCCAAACGGTCGAGCACCCCGCGCTGAGTACCGCTGAACGGCGGCGACACCTCGCCCCAGGCATAGGCGAAGAATCGCAGGTTGCGCGACGCGGTAATGCTACTGTCGAGTTGGCGCAGGGAGCCGGCGCCGGAGTTGCGCGGATTGGCGTAGAGCGCCTCGCCCGCCGCCTCCCGCGCCCGGTTCAGGGCCTCGAAATCGGCCAGGGGCATGTAGACCTCGCCGCGCACTTCAAGAATGTCGGGAACATCGTCGCCAG
>JAYGEF010000003.1:0-11475 GCA_046582535.1 Alphaproteobacteria bacterium | reverse complement strand
GGCGGCGGACTACGTTTTGGCCACCTTCGGTCTTGAGGTTGGCGACGATGCCGCGCTTGCCCCGGTTGACCATGAGGAACGAGGCTGCTTCGCCGCCGATATCGGGCGGCATAAAGCTGCGGGTGTCGTCGCCCTTGGGCGATTTCTCCACCTTGATGACGTCGGCCCCCATATTGGCCAGCATGAGCCCGCAACAGGGCCCGGCCATGATGTGGGCGAGCTCGATGACCTTGAGACCGGCGAGGGGACCTGGCTTAGCGGGCGGCATCGGCAAGATAGCTCAGCGCCGTGGTAACGCCGCCGGGTTGATGGGGCACACCGGCCAGTGCCAAGCCCATTTCCACACCGGACAGCGTGCCGGCCAGGCTCAGGTCATTGAAGTCACCGAGATGGCCGATGCGGAAGACCTTGCCTTTGACCTTGCCCAGGCCGGTGCCGAGCGACATGTTGAATTTGTCCAGCACGGTCTCCCGGAAGCTATCGGCGTCGTGACCGTCGGGCATAAGCACGGCGGTCAGCGAGCTGGAATACTCGTCCGGGTTATTGCACAACAGTTCCAGCCCCCAGGCTTGGACCGCGCGGCGGGTCGCTTCGGCGTGGCGGTCGTGGCGGGCAAACACCGCGTCGAGGCCTTCTTCTTCAAGCATGGTGAGCGCTTCGCCGAGGCCGTAGAGCAGATTGGTCGCCGGGGTGTAGGGAAAGAAGCCGGCCTCGTTGTTGGCCAGCATGGGCCGCCAGTCCCAGTAGGCGCGGGGCAGGGCGGCCGTATCGGTCGCCGCCAGTGCCTTGGGACTAACCGCGTTGAAGCCTAATCCCGGCGGCAGCATCAAACCTTTCTGGGAACAGCTCACGGTGACGTCGACGCCCCAGACATCCATGGGGAAGTCGATGGAGGCCAGGGACGAAATCGTGTCGACCATGAGCAGGGCCGGGTGGCCGGCCTTGTCCATGGCATCGCGCACGGCGCCGATACGGCTGGTGACGCCGGTCGAGGTCTCGTTATGAACCGCGCAGACCGCCTTGATGGCATGGCTGTTGTCGTCGGCCAACTTTGCCTCGACCACGGCCGGATCGATGCCGCCGCGCCAGTCGCCGGGCACCATCGCCACGTCGAGACCGAGACGCGTCGCCATCTGTTTCCACAGAGAGGCGAAGTGGCCGGTCTCGAACATCAGCACCTTGTCACCGGGTGACAGGGTGTTGACCAGAGCCGCCTCCCAGGCGCCGGTGCCCGACGATGGGAAGACGATGACCGGCGATGAGGTTTTGAATATGCCCTTGAGGCGCTCGAAGATGTCCAGGCTCATGGCCCCGAACGCGGCGCCGCGATGGTCCATGGTCGCCGCCGCCATGGCGCGCAGGATTCGGTCCGGCACATTGGTCGGGCCGGGGATCTGGAGAAAGTGGCGTCCTGAGGGATGGCTCATGATGGGCCGCATTCGACCCCGAGAGGGTTGTCGAGTTCAAGCTGAATCTTGCTATGATCACCGTCATGACGTTATCGAGCATCCAGCCCGGCGATCACGCCCTGGCGGCGCGGCTCAAGCGTGAGCTCGAGGGCGAGGTCCTGTTCGACCCGTTCAGCCGCGGGCGTTACTCCACCGATGCCTCGATCTACCAGATCGAACCCATTGGCGTGGTGGTGCCCAAGTCCGAGCAGGACGTGCTGCGGGCAATCGAAATTGCGCGGCACGAGGGCGTGCCGGTGTTGCCCCGGGGCGGCGGCACCTCGCAATGCGGCCAGACCGTTGGCGAGGCCCTGGTCATCGACACCAGCAAATACCTCGATGGCGTGCTCGACTTCGACCCCGAGGCGCGCCGGGTCACGGTCCAGCCCGGCATGGTCCAGGACCGGCTCAACCGCTGGCTCAAGCCTCACGGCCTGTTCTTTCCCGTCGATGTGTCGCCGGCCAACCGCGCCACCATCGGCGGCATGACCGGCAACAACAGCTGCGGCGCGCGGTCGATCCGCTACGGCAACATGGTGCACAACGTGCACGCCATCGACGCTGTGCTGGCCGGCGGTGAGGTTGCCCACTTCGCCGAGGTTCCGGGCGACGTGGAAATGATCGAGGGCGACGCCTGCTATATAAACCTGGTCAAGAAGATGCGTTCCCTCGCCCAGCGCGAAGGCGCCGAGATCAAGCAGCGCTTCCCGACCCTGTTGCGCCGGGTCGGTGGCTACAACATCGACAGCATCGACGCGGGCGGCCACAACATGGCCCACATGCTGGTGGGCTCCGAGGGCACCCTGGGGTTCTTCACCCGCATCACCCTGGATCTACAACCGATCCCGCGCCACCGCACCCTAGGGATATGCCATTTCCCCACCTTCCGGGGCGCCATGGAGGCGACCAAACAGATCGTCGCCATGTCGCCCACGGCGGTCGAACTGGCTGACCCGACCATGGTCCGTCTGGCCCGCGAGCAGGACCAGTTCCGCGCCACCGTGGACGCCTTCGTGCGCGGCGAGCCGGGTGCCCTGCTGTTGGTCGAATTCGCCGGTGACGACGCGGCTGAACCGACCCGCCGCCTTGCCGAACTGGTCGAACTGATGGCCGACCTCGGCCTGCCCGACAGCGTCGTCGAGGCCACCGACCTGGCCTTCCAACAAGCCGTCTGGGAGGTGCGCAAGGCCGGGCTCAATATCCTCATGTCCATGAAGGGCGACGGCAAGCCGGTGTCATTCATCGAGGACTGCGCCGTCTCCCTCGACGACCTGCCCGACTATACGGAACGCCTGGACGGTATCTTCGCCAAGCATGGCGCCCACGGCACCTGGTACGCCCATGCCTCGGTCGGCACCCTTCATGTGCGCCCGGTGCTCAACATGAAGGACGGCACGGATGTCGCCAAGATGCGCGCCATCGCCGAGGAAGCCTTCGCCATGGTGCGCGAGTACAAGGGCTCCCACTCAGGCGAACACGGCGACGGCATCGTGCGTTCCGAGTTCCACGAGCAGATGTTCGGTACGCGCCTGGTGCGCGCCTTCGAGGAGGTCAAGGACAGCTTCGACGAGGGCGGCCTGTTCAACCCCGGCAAGATCGTCCGACCGCCGCGCATGGACGACCGCTCGCTGTTCCGTTTCAAGCCGGGCTACGCGGTCGAAGCCCTGGAACCGGCCCTGGACTGGTCGGCCTGGGGCGGCTTCGGCGGCGCCGTCGAGATGTGCAACAACAACGGCGCCTGCCGCAAGTGGGATGGCGGCGTCATGTGCCCGTCCTATCGCGCCACCAGCGACGAGCGTCACCTGACCAGGGGCCGGGCCAACAGCCTGCGCCTGGCGATCAGCGGCCAGCTCGGCGCCGATGCCCTGACCTCCGACGCCATGTACGACACCATGGCCCTGTGTGTCGGCTGCAAGGGCTGCAAGCGCGAGTGCCCGGTCGGCGTCGACATGGCGCGCATGAAAATCGAGTTCATGCACCACTACCGCAAGCGCCACGCCCTGCCGCTGCGCGAACGCCTGGTCGCCTATCTGCCGCGCTACGCGCCCTGGCTCTCGCGGCTCGGCTGGCTGGCAAATGTGCGAGACTGGTTACCGGGTATGGCGTGGTTAAGCGAACGCCTGATCGGCCTATCAGCACGGCGCAAACTGCCGCGCTGGCGCCGGGACATTTTCAAGCCGGGCGACGCCCTGTCGGGCGACGGGCCCGAGGTGGTGCTGTTCGCCGATACCTTCAACACCTACTTCGAGCCCGACAACGCCCGCGCCGCCGAGCGGGTGTTGCGCGCCGCCGGCTACCGGGTGCGTGATCCCGGCGATGGCGGCCGGCCGCTGTGCTGCGGTCGTACCTTCCTGGCCGCCGGCCTGGTCGATGAAGCCAAGGCCGAAGCCCGGCGCACCATCAAGGCCCTGGCGCCATTCGTCGGACGCGGCGTTCCCGTGGTTGGTCTGGAGCCGGCATGCCTCGGCACCTTGAAAGATGAGTTCACCGCCATGCTGCCCGGCGAGGCCGATGAACTGGCCGGTAATGTCATGATGTTCGAGGAATTCCTCGCCGGCGAAGCGGCGGCGGGGCAACTGAACCTGCCGCTCAAGCCCTTGCCCGAAACCAAGGCCCTGGTCCATGGCCACTGCCACCAGAAGGCTTTTGGTAATTTCTCATCGGTGGGGCAGGTGCTGGCCATGATTCCCGACCTTGACGTAGAGACCGTCGAATCGAGCTGCTGCGGCATGGCCGGCGCTTTCGGCTACGAGGCTGAGCACTACGACATTTCCATGACCATGGCCGAACGCGACCTGCTGCCGGCGGTTCGCAAGGCCGCGCCGGACACCCTGATTGTCACCGACGGCACCAGCTGCCGGTGCCAGGTCCGCGACGGGGCCAAACGCGACGCCATGCACGCCGTCCGCATCCTGGAAATGGCGCTGGCCGACTGATATTTGTGCTGCGCGACGCTACCATTCTGCTACAACCGAATCAGATCGTGGCGGGGCGGATGGATCATTCGCTTCAGTGAGGGAGAGCGCTATGAGAACGCATGTACGGGCGGTGGTAATCGGTGGCGGGGCCATGGGTGTCGGGGCGCTTTATCACCTGGCGAAAGAGGGCTGGACCGACAGTGTTCTGGTCGAGAAGGGCGAGCTTACGTCGGGCTCGACCTGGCATGCCGCCGGGCTGGTGCCCAACTTCATCGGCAGCCTCAACATGGCCAAAATCCATAACCACGGCATCGAGATGTACAAGACTCTCGAAGCCGATACCGGCCAGCATACCGGCTGGCACGGTTGCGGCGCCATTCGTCTGGCGATCAGCGACGACGAGGTCGACTGGTTCAAATACGTCGCCGGCATCCTCAAACTGGCCGACACCGAATGCCACCTGATCGGCCCCAACGAAATCAAACAGCTTCATCCCCTGCTCGAACTGGACGGCGTCAAACTCGGCGCCTACACTCCCGGCGACGGCCACACGGACCCGGCCAGCAGCACCCAGGCCATGGCCGCCGGTGCTCGCGCCATGGGGGCCGAGATTTATCGTTTCAACCGGGTCACCGACACCAAGCAACTGCCCAACGGCGAGTGGGAAGTGGTGACCGAGAAGGGCACCATCACCTGCGAGCATATCGTCAATGCCGCCGGTTGCTTCGGGCCGCAGATTGGCGCCTGGGTCGGCCTCAAGGTGCCCTACGTCAGCATGGTGCATCAGTATCTGGTGACCGAGGCGATCGACGAGGTGGCGTCGCTTGATAAAGAGTTTCCGGTGGTTCGCGATCCCCGTGCCTCGTGCTATTACCGCCAGGAGAAGCAGGGTCTGGTGATCGGCCCCTATGAAGCCGCCGGCGCCCAGACCTGGGGCCTCGACGGCGTCAGTTGGGACTGGGACATGGACCTGCTGCCGCCGGACATCGACCGCCTGGAACCCCATCTCGAACTGGCCATGGCGCGCATACCGGCATTCGGCAACGCCGGAATTTCGCGTATCGTCAGCGGCCCTATCACCCACACGCCGGATGGCAACTTCCTGCTCGGCCCGGCGCCGGGTCTGAAGAACTACTGGATGTGCTGTGGCGCCGCCATCGGCGTCTGCCAGGGACCGGGCGCCGGCAAGGTGCTGGCCGAATGGATGGTCCATGGCCAGTCGGAATGGAACGTTCGCGAGTTCGACCCCCGGCGCTTTGGCGACTACGCGGCCGGCGACTACGCCGCGGCCAAGTCGGTCGACGATTACCAGCACATGTATTCGGTCCACATGCCGGGAGAATTCCGCGACGCCGGGCGGCCGATCAAGACCACGCCGCTCTATCAGAAGCTTAAGGACCAGGGCGCCATCTACGCCGAATCCCTCGGCTGGGAACGGCCCAAATACTTCGCCAAGCAGGGCGAGGACGAGGTCTACAGCTTCCGCCGGACCAACACCTTTGGTCCCGTGGCCGATGAGTGCAAGGCGGTGCGCGAGCGGGTCGGCGTGCTCGACCTCTCAAGCTTCGCCAAATATGACGTCAGCGGCCCGGACGCCGAAGCCATGCTCAACCGGCTGTGCGCCAACCGCATGCCGACCCGTCAGGGCGCCATCGTGCTGGCCCACATGCTGACCCAGGACGCCATGATCGAGAGCGAGGTCACGGTGACGCGCATCGCCGACGACCGCTTCTACGTGCTGTCGGCGGCGATCGCCGAGCTTCACGACCTCGACATGCTGGTCCAGGGCAAGCTCGATAACGAGGACGTGACCATCGAGAACCTGTCCAATGATTACGGCATGCTGGTGCTGACCGGGCCCCGCGCCCGCGATGTGCTGAGCAAGCTCACCGATGCGGACCTGGGCAACAACGCCTTCCCCTGGCTCACCGGCCAGGAGATAGATGTCGCCGGGGTGCCGACCCGGGCGCTGCGCGTCTCCTATGCCGGCGAGCTCGGTTGGGAACTGCATCACCCCATGGCCCGGATGGAAGGCCTCTACGACGCCCTGATGGCGGCCGGCGAGGAATTCGGCATCGCTAACTTCGGGGTCTACGCGCTGAACTCCTTGCGCATGGAGAAGGGCTATCGCGGCTGGGGCTCCGAGCTGACCAACGAGCTGACCATGGTCGAAGCCGACATGGAGCGCTTCGTCAAACTCAAGAAGGACGACTTTGTTGGCCGCGACGCCCTGATCATCCGCAAGGAAGAGGGGGTCGCCACCAAGCTGGTCTACCTGACGGTCGATGCCGACGACGCCGACTGCATGGGCAACGAGCCACTCATGGCCGATGGCCGGGTGGTCGGCGTGACGACCTCCGGCGGTTACGGTCACGCGGTCGGCCAAAGTCTGGCCTTCGCCTATGTGGAGCCGGCCTTCGCCGAACCGGGCACAAGTCTTGAGGTGATCATTCTCGATCAGTCTCAATCGGTCACCGTGGTCGCCGAACCGCTTTATGACGCCAAGAACGAGAGGCTTCGGGTTTAAGACATCGGATACTTGAAAGGCGATCGCTGATGATTCTTGATCAGAAACTCAACGCCGGCGACATCATCGTGCTCGACGGCGCCATGGGTACGGAGGTCGCGCGCTACGGTGCCGGCATGGACAGCGCCGCCTGGTGCGGCGTCGCCAACAAAACCCACCCGAAAATAGTTCGCCAGGTTCACGAGGACTATATCCGTGCCGGTGCCGACGTCATCACGACCAACACTTTTGCCACCTGCCGCCATGTCCTGGATGGCGCCGGATTGGGCGACGAAACCGTCGCCATCAACCGGCGCGCCGTGGAACTCGCCCGCGAGGCGCGGGACAATGTGGCGGCCGACCGACCCATCGCGGTCGCCGGCTCCATATCGACCATGATGGCCTGGATACCGGACACACTCAGCGCAGATCCCCGTTACGCCCCAACAGCGAATCAGGAAGCTGCTAATTTCAGCGAAATGGCGGATGCCCTGGCTGACGCGGGCGCCGATCTCATCATCATGGAGATGATGCTCGATCTCGATCATGCCAAGCGCGCCATTACCGCCGCGGTCGCCACGGGCCTGCCGGTCTGGACCGGCATCAGCTGCAGCAAGCGCCCTGACGGCCGCATGGTCGGCTGGAACGGCGCGGTGGAAAATGCAGCCTCGCAACATGCCGAAGACCACAAGACAAGACCCGAAGTCGCACTGGATACCCTGATCGACGAACTCATGGCCGTCGGCGGATCCGTGTCCGGAATTATGCACAGCGCGATTTCCTCGACATCGCCGGGCCTTGAGGTGCTGTACCGGCATTGGTCGGGCCCGGTCATGGTTTATCCCGAAACCCTCATGGCCAACGCCACCGGGTCAGCTGAACGGCATTCCGTATCGCCCGAGGATTTTGCCGAACATTGCCGGGGGTGGGTTGATGGCGGCGCTCAAATAATCGGCGGCTGCTGCGGCACCATGGTCGAGCACATTCGCACAATGGTGGATAGCCTGCCCGAAAAGGTCGGCGCTCGGTCCTGACAGGGCGCCACTAGCCGTCGCCGTCGAGCAAGGCCAGAACCGGGGCGAAATCCTCGATCATCTTGGTGGTCATCTGGTCCATGTTGAGTTGCACATGGGTGATGCCTTGGCGCTGGTAGGCCCGCAACACCTGGGCCACTTCTTCGGGCTCGCCAAACAGGGGCTTTAGAACTAAGCCCTTATGATCGGTCGGCATATTGTCCCACCACGGATAGGCGTCGGGCGCGGCGGTCAAAATTGATACGGTGCGTTCCAGGCTGTCCGGGTCGCGGCCCATTTCGTGGCAGGCCGCATCGACAACGGGTTTCAGGCCGGCGGCGCCCTCGGGACTGTTGGCTGTATCGTCCCAGTAGGCGTTCCACATATCGGCATACTGGGCGGTCAGCTTGAGCATCTTGGGACCCAGGGTGCCGATCATTATCGGCGGGCCCTCGGGCCGTGGGCCGCCGCGGGGTTTGAGTACGCATTCCCGGGCTTCATGGTAGTCGCCGACGAAGTCGATCTCGCCATTGCGCAACAAGCCGTGGATGATCTGAATGGCTTCCTTGAAGCGGCTGTATCGATGGTCGTAGGGATATCCGAAGGCGCGGTACTCGAGCTTGTGATAGCCGGCGCCGAGGCCAAGGATGAGGCGGCCGTTGCTGATTTCCTCGACGGTGTCGGCCATCTTGGCCAGCAGCGCCGGATTGCGGAAGCCCATGCACAGCACCAGAGTACCGATTTCGACCTTGTTGGTGCAGGCCGCCAGAGCCGCCACCATGGACCAGGCTTCCCACAGCCCATCGGGCTCGGCGGCGCCTTCCATCTGGTAGATGAAGTGATCGACGATCCACAGGGAGTCGAAGCCGACATCCTCGGCCACGGTGGCCATGTCGCGAATGTCGGACCAGCGCCTGAACGGGTCGCTGTCTTTTTCGCTGGTTGGCACGCGTAGTCCGACCTTGAGGCGGCCTGAAGTAGCACTCATTTATTGATCCTCTAGTCTTCTTCTTCGGGAACGTCGTCGGGCAGTATCAGAGGCACGAAGTTGTCCACGCGGGCCATCAGAATGAGCCCGCCATGGGGCTTGTCGATGCCGGCTTCGAAGTAGATGAACTCGAAAACGTCATCGGCGTCGGCAGCGTCGACGACGACCCGGAGGATCTGCTTTTCCGTCTGATCGCCGAGCTGGCGGCCATCAGTCTGGGTAAGCTTGCCGACGCCGCGGGCGTTGCTCACATGGGCCGTGGCCAGACCCTTTTCGGCCTTGAGGGCTTTTACCAGAGGTGCGGCGAACCCCAGGGGAAGGAAGCAGGTAATGAGTTTGTGGCTGCTGATCGCCACGGGGTCCGCTGCCATGGCCATGACTAGCTGCCGACCGCCGCGGTCTTGGACGGCTTGGCCAGTTTTTCGACAATGTCGTGGGGTACGTAGGTCGCGGCCTTCTCAAGGGCGGTCACGTAAATCATGCCCATGCCGGGCGTGTCGAGCTTGCCGGCCGCGTACATGCGCCCGAAGACCCGATCGACCTGATCGGTCGAGACGATGATCATAATGACTTCTTTTTCAGCCTCGATGGCGAGGCCGAGAATACCCAGACGCTCGCGCACGCCGCCGCCGCGGGCGTAATAGACCGTGGCGCCCTGGGCGCCGGCCTCCTGGGCCGCCGTGATGACCACATCGGCCAGGTTCTTCTGGACGATACAGGTAATTTGGGCGACGTCGGTAAGGACGATGATTTCGCCGTTGTTCATGATGCTGCAGCCTCCGCTTCTTCCATGCGTTTATCCGACGCTTTATGCCGTTGCTTGATCTTGAACTGTACCCATAGGCCAACGGTGAGAACAGAAATGATCGGGCCGATCGAGGCCATGGCGAGGATACCGAAGCCCTCGATGGCGCCAAGCGCTTCGCCAAAGCCCAAACCCATGGCGAGCACCAGGGGCACGGTAACCGGCCCGGTGGTCACCCCGGCGCTATCCCAGGCCACGTTGACGAACTCTTCGGTCGACAACACCGTCAGAAAGACAGCTAGCAAGTAGCCGGGAATAATCAGATAGGCGATGGGGATGGCAAAGATGATTTTGAGCACGCCGATGGCAATGCCGGTGCCGACGCCGAAGGACACAGCGTACATCAGAACCGACTTGCGGAACGCGCCGTTGGTCAGGGTCTGCACGGTCATGCCAAGGGCGTTGAGGGCCGGCTCGGCCAGGGGGGCGCCCAAGCCGAGAAGCCAGGCAAAGGCGACAGCGATGAACAGGCCGAGGGTAAAGACATAGAGCGGCGAGGCGGCGACCAGTTCAATTTGTGTAAACGCCGACGGCACCAGTCCCCCAGACTGGCCACCGAGCTTGGCCAGACCGTAGGTCAGTCCCAGGTTGAATATGATCATGCCGGTGACGGCCAGCGTGATGCCGTAGGTAATCTCGCCGGGATTGCGTACCCGTTCCCGCAATACCGCCACGAGCACGATGAGCAGAAAAATCACCAGGGGTATAATCGCGCGCAGCCCCAAAATCACTTCGACGAACGGTGTCTCGTCATACCAGGGCGTGGCCATCACCGTATCTGCGGCGGCGGCGGCAGCAATAATCGCCTCGGGCGTGGTGATTTGGGACACGTAAAGCGCCAGGCTCTGAACCCCGATGACCGGGAACAAGGACGCCAGGGTACCAATGCCGAATCCCGACAATGAGGAGTCGCCCTTGCCGGCGGCGGAGGCAATGCCGACGCCAAGCGCCAACACCAGCGGCACGGTGACCGGGCCGGTTGTGACCGCGCCACTGTCCCATGCCAGGCCGAGAACCTTGCTCAATTCCGGGTCGAGCACCATGTAGGCGGTGGTCCCAAAGGCGGGTATCAGAGTCAGGTAGATAAAGGGTTTCAGGCTCCAGCCATAAATGAAACGCAGGGTGCCGAGCACGACGGCGAGCCCGACTCCGACGCCGACCACCAGGACCAGCACTTCGGACCAGTCGTTAAGCAGGGAATAGACGTAGGGCGCGCGCTCCACATCGATGATCGAGCCGGCGGTCTCGAGCGCGCCGATCGCCGGTTCGGCGAAGGCGACGCCGATGCCCAGCAGGAAAACGATCAGCAGCACCACCGGCAGCGGTGACTTTGTCGGCAGGGTATTGCCGATAATCTCGCCGAACGGCATAAGGCCGATCTTCAGCCCTTCCATGAAAAGCATGAGGCCGACCATCACCGAAAACAGCCCGGCGGTGATGATCCACGAGTCCTCCACGGCCTGTTGGAGGATAAAAAACTGGAACAGAATCAGGTAGATCGCCAACGGCACCACGGCCTTGGCCTGCTCAATGAAGCGCACGCTGGCGTAGGGCGACACCACCCGGTAGACATCGAGCGGGCGAAGCTTGAGCTTGGGCGGCCGGTAGGGCAGGGCCTCGCCATTGGCGTCGGTCTCGACCTTGGGAACCAGGGCGTTGTAGCTGATGACCGTTTGATGGCTGCTAACCGCGTGGGCAAAGGCCGCGAAGCGGATTTCCCGTGGCATCGGCTCCCCCAATCCCCTGTCGTTGCGCGCTAAACCTTACCGCCATCTCGTTTTTAGCATAATTATTGGA
>JAYGEF010000395.1:0-7243 GCA_046582535.1 Alphaproteobacteria bacterium | reverse complement strand
CCTGTCTTGCAGCCGCATCCAGGCCTCGGTGATGACGCCCAGCGCCCCTTCCGAGCCGATCATCAGCCGGTCCGGGCTCGGGCCAGCGCCGGAGCCGGGCAGCCGGCGGCTCTCCATCACGCCGGCGGGCGTCACCGTGCGCAGGGCTTCGACGAAGTCGTCGATGTGGGTATAGAGGCTGGCGTAGTGGCCGCCGGACCGGGGGCGATCCAGCCGCCCAGGGTCGAATACTCGAAGCTTTGCGGGAAGTGACGCAGGGTGAGCCCTTCGTTCCGCAGCCGTGATTCGAGGGCGGGGCCAAAGATGCCGGCCTGGAAGCGCGCCGCCCGTGAGGTGGTACCGATCTCAAGGACCTGATCAAGCTTGCCGAGATCGAGGGAAACCACGCCCGCGTAGCCGTCGCCGACCCGCGGCTCGATACCGCCGACCACCGATGAGCCACCGCCGAAGGGAATCACTGCGGCGCCCAGGCCATCGGCCCAGTCGAGCACTGCGGCGACATCGGCTTCGTTGGCCGGATAGGCGATCACGTCGGGCGCAGGGGGTACCTGGCGGGCGAAGACCCGGGCAGCGTCGGCAAACGACTTGCCATAGGCGTGAACCAGCCGCTCGTGGGGGTCCGACGTGCAAATCCCTTGAAGGGCCGTGGGCGGCGCAAGGCGCGGTTTGGCCAGGTCGAATTCGTCCTCCCGGGGCGGCGCCGGGTCGTCGAAATCATCGGCGCCAAAGCGCTCGGCATAGAAGGCGGCGATCCTATGGCGCTCTTCCGCCGTCACCCCTTCGCCCTCAAAGCCCCAGCCCCAGAACTTTCGCCGGCGCGGTTCGCTCACCATGATTGTTACTCCAGCCAAAACAAGATGTTCGTCATACCCACCCTACCCCAGCACTTCGGTCATGCGCTCCAGGGAGTCGATGGTCGAGGCCAGGTCGTGGACCAGGGCGACCCGGATATACGGTTTACCGACGGCATCACTGCCCGGTGCCTCGCGGGACATGAGTTCACCGGGCACCACCTTGATGGCCGCCTCGGTCCACAGGCGCTTTGCCGCGGCCACGCCGTCACCCACATCGAGCCACAGGAAGAAGCCGCCGTCGGGCCGATAGTAGCCGTAGCGGTTGCCCAGAATACGATGAGCCGCGTCGAAGTTGGCCTTGTAGTAGGCGCGGGTCTCTTCGACGTGTTCGGTGTCGCGCAGCAACGCCGTGGCGGCGGCGAGAATCGGCCGCGAAACCGCCACGCCCACGTAGTTGCGCAGCTTGAAATAGCGCCGCAGCACCGCGCCATCGCCCACCGCGAAGCCCGAGCGCAGGCCCGGCGCGCTGGATCGCTTGGACAGTGAGTGAAAGGCGATGACGTTGTCGAGGGAGCCGCCGAGCCGGGCGCAGGCCTCGAGCGCGCCGGGGGGCCGCTGGTCGAGATAGACCTCGGCATAACATTCATCGACGATCAGCAGGAAATCATGGGCCCGGGCCAGTTTGATGGCGGCGCACAGGTAGTCCAGACTCGCCGCCGTGCCCTGGGGGTTGGCCGGGGTACAGACGAAGGCCGCCGCGGTACGCGCCAGCGTCGCCTCGTCGAGGCTCGCGAAGTCGGGCATGAAGCGGTTCTCGGCCAACGCCGGCACGAACACCGGCTCGCCGTGGGCGGCCGCCGCGGCGCCGGCATAGGGGTGGTAGAACGGGTTGGGGATGAGGATCGCCGGTGGCTGACCGGCCTTCTCGTCCGGGGTCACCACCTGGGGCAACATGGCCATGCCTTCGCGCAGGCCGGCCACGGGCAGAATATTTTGGTCGCGCTCGATCATGCCGTCGGGCAGATCGTAGATTCGGACCATGAGATCGAGCACCGCCTGACGGTATTCCGGGGTCCCGTCGGTGGCCGTGTAACGGCCGAACAGGGCGTGGTTCTCCTCGAAGGCGTCGAGGATGAAGCGCGGCGGCGGAATTTGCGGATCGCCCAGGGTCAGGTTGACCGGCGTCACGCCAGGGGCCGGGGTCAGATCCGCCATCATGGCGTCGAGGCGCATGAAGGCGGACGGCGCCATACCGTCAATTCGTTGGTTCAACATTTATCTTCTTTCCTGGTGACCGCGACCCCTTCGATGTAGCGACAGTGGCTCAGGCACGCAAGGTTGCTCATGACCGGTCGCCATTGGTAAAACGATTGCGCACCGGATGACGGTTGGCGTCCTTGATGCCGAGGGTGTCCTCGGCGATGAGGATGCGCTGGACGTTGGGCGTGCCCTCACCGACCGTCAGCATATTGACGTAGGCGATGATGCGGGCCACCGCCGAATCTTCCGCCAGGGCGTAGCCGGCGAAAATCTCCGCCACCGCCTGGGCGGCATGCTTGGCGGCGCGGCCGGCGAGATATTTGGCCTGGGACGATGCCCGGGTCGATGGCGCGCCGCTGTCCATGGCGAAGGCGGTGCGGTGAACCATGAGCCGGGCCGCCTCGATATCGACGGTCATGTCGGCGATCAAATGCTGGACCATCTGGTACGCGGCGATGGGGCGGCCGCCGACCACCCGTTCGCGGGCATAGGCGCAGGCCTCGTCGAGGCAGGCCTGGGCCAGGCCGACCAGGCGAGCCGAGACCGTCAGGCGGCCGTATTCCAGGGCGTTCATGGCGATGGCAAAGCCTTGGCCTTCTTCGCCCAGGCGGTTGGCCACCGGTACGGCGAAGTCGTCGAGATGGATGGCGCAGCTGCGCAGCGACCGGGACAATCCGGACAAGGCGATGGGCTGGGCGTCAAAGCCGGGACCCGACCCGGGCTCGACGATAAAAGCGCTAATGCCGCGATGGCCGGCCGCCGGGTCGGTCCTGGCGAACAGCAATCCTGAATCGCAGACGTCGGCCAGGGTAATGAACTGTTTCGAGCCGTTGAGCCGATAGTCGTCGCCGTCGAGCTTTGCGGTGGTGCGCATGGCGCCGGCCGCGTCGGAGCCGCCGCCAGGCTCGGTCAGGGCGAACATGCCGATGCGGCGGCCGGCGATGAGGTCGGGGACGAAACGCGCCACCTGCTCGTCGTTGCCCCAGTTGTAGATGGTGAAGGGGCAGGTCATGGCCTGCATGTTCATGGCATAGCCGAAGGCCGGCGACAGGCGGGAGATTTCCTCGGCGATGGTGGCGACCGCGAGGAAGCCCATCTCGCTGCCGCCCAGGTCCTCGGGAAAGGCGGCGCCGAACATGCCGGCGTCGCCCAGGGCCGCGATCAAAGCGCGGGGGAACTCAGCCCGGGCCTCGAAGCCGTCCATGACGGGCAGCACCTGGCGCTCGAACAGACGCGCTACGGTCGCCTTGAGCGCGACAATTTCTTCGGGCAGTGATAAATCCACGGTCAGCCTCGTAATAATTCGTCAGGCAGTTTATTGATGATGCGCCATGGAACACAATAACCAGCATCAGGTTTTATCCCTGACCCGGGACCACATCGAGGCGCTTCACAAGGGCCCGCCGCCGGCCGAGGGCAACCCATTACCACGGCTTGACGCGGACGATATCGACGTCTCCCTCGACCAGGCTCTGGAACAGACCGGCGGCAATGACTTTTGGCTGTTCGCCTATGGCTCGCTGTTGTGGCGCCCGGAATTTCCCTTCGCCGAGCGGCGCCTTGCCCTGGTTCGCGGCTATCACCGGCGGTTCTGCCTGTGGCAGTGGCGCCACCGCGGCTCGGACGCCACGCCCAACCTGATGCTCGCTCTGGATTCCGGCGGATCGTGCGGTGGCGTCGCCTATCGCATCGCTGGACCCAATCTGCGCGCCAAGTTGCGCGACGTCTGGCACCGGGAACTGGGCGGCGACGGCTATCGCGCGCGTTGGATGACCGCCAGCACCGATGATGGACCCATACGCCTGGCCGGCTTCGCCATCAACCGGACCGGCGCACGCTACGCCGGCCGCCTGCCGGAACGTCAGGTGGCGAACACCATTGCCATGGCTCGCGGCC
Organism: Alphaproteobacteria bacterium; assembly: GCA_046582535.1. GTDB lineage: Bacteria > Pseudomonadota > Alphaproteobacteria > JAAXGF01 > JAAXGF01 > JAYZAP01. The sequence continues at coordinate 3,293 of JAYGEF010000395.1, read as the reverse complement.
ATAGCGGCACCGGCGCCGAATATCTGCTCAATACCGTCACCTCTCTCGAGGCGTTGGGCCTGCGCGATTCGATGATATGGCGCATGCAGCAAATGGTCGCCGGACGGCTCCAAGCGGAAACGCTATAGGACGCGGCCCACCGATGAATTTCATCCATTGCGGTTCTCCGCCGTTGACCCGAGTCCCAAGGGACGGTAAACAGTTTGGTAACAAATAAAATCCGCGGGGTTCCGACTAGGGGGAATCACGATGAGCATTCACACCGAACGACGCGCCGGCAATGATTGCCGCGCCGATTGTACCCGCCGCGAAAGCAATGACCGGCGGGATGCGGATCGCAGTCACCGACTGCCGCGTCGGGTCCGAGGCGACCGCCGGGAGCGCAATGCGGTAACCGGCCGACGCGCCACTGACTAAGAAATACGGCGCCTTGCGGCGCCGTATTTCCATGATCTCCGAGAGTTGTCTAGGCGGCCTGCTCCGCTTGCCTAGCAGCCCGTCCGCCGCGACGGTCGCGGCGATCCTCGCGCACATAGGCGCGGGCGCAATGTTCGGGGCAGTAGGGTCGGCCGCTCAGGGACGGCGAACCACAGAAATGAAAATCTTCATCGCCGGGATCGCCAAACGGCCACTGGCAGGGCGGCGCATGAAAGTCAGCCACCGGCAGGGTCGCGGTCGCCACTGGTGCTTGAGCGCAGACCTCGGCCTTCGGCGCCGCGATGGGCGAAACCATCGCGTCCGATACCGGGGCGTCAACCGGAACCCTGATCTCAGGCCTAAGTTGCGGCGCCGGGGCCCGGGCCGTTGCCCGCGACTCGCGCTTGATGGGTGAGGGCCGTCCCGGCAAACCCAGGCGATGGACCTTGCCCACCACCGCGTTTTTCGAGACATCGAGCTGGCGGCCAATCTCGGCGGTACTCGCGCCGGTTGCCCACAATCGCTCCAGCTCGCTAATTCGTTCCGCAGTCCATGTATTCATCATGCCATCCAATATACGCAATATATGGTGGATGACACCTGAAAAATGTCAAAATACAGTAAATATTTACGAAATCTTAGGTTTTGCCCGCTACCACTGGTCCAGGCTCATCCCGAATAAGGGAGTTTGATCATGAGAACCGACGAGAAACGACGGCCCCTGACCTCACCCACGCCGAACCGGATCAACCAGGCCGGCATCGCCCCCAGCATTGCCCATTGCCTGATAAAATCCCTCGGTGCCGATGAAGCGGCGCGCTGTGCCCGGCGGCATCATTGGGACGGCGTGCTGACCATGGTTCAGGCCGAAACCGGCCACGCCAGCGCCTGCGGCTAATATCCAGTGCGCCTGCGGCTAACGCCCGCTACTCGGCCGGAGCGACGCGACGGCGGCGCGCGCCGAAGATCACCTCGTTGCCCGGCTCGGGATGGTGCGGCACATTGAACGCCATCACCAGGGTGACCGCCGCCATGACCGCGCCGGCCAGGAATACCGTCGCCGGCGAGATCAACCACAAAAACCCGAAGGCCGCCGGAATGACCACTGCCGCCGTGTGATCGATGGAGAAACTGACCCCGGCGGTCGCCGCGATATCGCCGGGATCGGCGATCTTCTGAAAATAGGTGGTCTGGGCAATGGCCAGGGAAAAGAATAGGTGGTCGATGATATAGAGCCCGGCAGCCATCAGACCGTTGTCGACAAGGGCGTAGAGGGTGAAGACGCCGATCAGCCCGGTATATTCGAAGATCAGCGCCCGGCGCTCGCCCCAGCGACCGATCAGGCGGCCGATCTTGGGCGCCAGCCAGACATTAATGGCGGCGTTGATCAACAGCAGCAGCGATATCTCGCCGACATCGTAGCCGAACTTCTCGACCATGAGAAAGCCGGCGAAGACCACAAAAATCTGACGCCGCGCGCCGGACATGAAGGCCAGGGCGTAAAACAGCCAGTAGCGCGAGCGCAGCACCAGGCGGTGGCGCTGGTCGGCCTTCTGCTGGAAACGCGGGAAGGCGAACCAGGCGACAACCGCCGCCACCGCGGTCAAGCCGCCGCCGAGCAAGTAGACCCATTTGAAATCGAGGCCGATGTAATCGAACGCCATCCATACCAGTCCGAAGGCGATGATCGAGGTGAACGAACCCACGGCGATCATTCGCCCCATGGTCTCGGGCAGGCGCTTCTGCTCGATCCATTGCAGCGCCAGAGAGGTCTCCATGGTGGCGTAGTAGTGATAACCGAGCGACATCAGCACCGTGGTAAAATACAAGCCCATAACCGTCGGGAAAAAGCCGGCGATTGCCGTGCCGATGCCAAGCAGCAGCAGGGAAACCAGGGCCAGGGTCTGCTCGCGCATGAACATCAGCACGAAGACCACGGCGAAGGCGAGGAAGCCGGGGACCTCGCGCAGGCTTTGCAGAATGCCCATGTCGGCGCCGTCGAAGGCGGCGCGCTCGATGGCGAAGTTGTTGAGCAACGCGCTCCAGGTGGCGAAGCTGAGAGGCACCGCGCCGGCCATGAGGAAGAGCAGAATCTCAGGTCGCCGCCAGCCGCCGGCCAGAATGTCTCGGATTGATTTCATGGCAGGTTATGTAGTGGCCCGAGGCGGCAATGTCTCGGAAAAACAAACAGTTTTCACAAATTACGCGAATATCGTATGACTCGCCGATGACATTACTGATAACCGGCGGCGGCGGCTTCGTGTTGAGCAACCTGGCCCGCCATTGGCTCGAGAGAGACCCGGACGCCCGCGTCCTGGTGCTTGACTCATCGCCGCCCGATGGGGCGGCCGAGCGCTTCTTTGCCCCACTGCGGGGCCGCCTCACCTATCACCAGGCCGACGTGCTGGACCCGGACAGCTGGACCTCGATCGCCGAGGCAGCCGGCGTTACCCGTGTCGTCCACGCCGCTACCATTACGTCAATTTCCGGGGCCACCGAGCCCGACGCGCCGGACGGCAGTGTCGAGGATCCGCGCCAGTTGCTCGCGGTCAATGTGGTGGGCACCGCCAATTTGCTTCATTGGGCGGCGAGCCAGGGCACCATCAAGCGCTTCATCTATGTCTCGTCCGGCTCGGTCTACGGCGACGGGCCGAGCGACGGCAGTCCGGTGCCCGAAGACGGCTACGTCAATCCCGACGGCTTCTACGCCATCAGCAAGCAGGCCGCCGAGCTGATGACCCAACGCCACGCCACGGTCATGGGCCTCGATGCGGTGTCGGTGCGGTTCTCCGGCGTCTTCGGTCCCATGGACCGGGTCACCCCGGCCCGCGCGGTGCGCTGCGCACCCAACCTCATCGCCCACATGGCCCTGGCCG
>JAYGEF010000312.1:0-4700 GCA_046582535.1 Alphaproteobacteria bacterium | reverse complement strand
GATCATCCATCTGGTTTTCGCCAACCTGAAGACGTGGCTGACCGGTATCCACCACGGCGTTAGCCACCAGCACCTACAAGCCTACCTCAACGAGTTCACCTTCCGCTTCAACAGGCGGTTCTACCCGTTCAACGCCTTCCGCTCATTGCTCGGCATCGCGGGTGACACCTCTGCTCCAACCTATGCCGAGCTTTACTCGGGAGAGTGGCGACACCCTACATGTAGTGCTCGTGGGCGTTAACCGGATAGGCAAGGTTTTACCTTGTCTCGCTAAGGTGACGTTAGGAAGTCATTAGCGTTAATTCGAGACAGGTATGTCGGTTTTGACCAAGGCGTCCCCCACCGGTTCGTTGTCGGTCGACCTACTGCCGACGACTCAGATCATACCGTTCATCGCTCCAGAACTGGTGCCGAGTGACCCGGGATTCGGCGCCCAATGGCATCTGAACAACACCATCCATCCCGGCGTTGATCTCAACATATCCAGCGTGTGGGACGATTATCGCGGCCAAGGGGTCGTGGTCGGCATCGTCGATACGGGCATCGATCACGGCGATCCTGACCTGGTTGCCAACTACAGGTTCGATCTCGATTCTGATGCCCGCGACGGTGATGGGGACTCCTTCGCTTCCACTGCCTCCGACGGCCACGGCACCGTTGTAGCCGGCGTGGTTGCGGCGTCTCTGGGCGGTGGCGATACGGCAATCCGCTGAGCTTTTGCAAGGCTGCGTTCCCGTATGTCTAGCGCTTCCTTTACGCCCTGTTCCGCGGCGCGGGCACGCAGCAGCAGGAAGACGCCGACAACCAGGGTAACGGCCAGAATGGCAAAAGCGGCAGCGATCAGATCGATAAATCCATGGGCCGTGGTGATGGCGCTATGAATAGCGCCTGCGTACTCTCGCTGTAATCGCAGCAACTCACTATCGAGAGCGGATATCGCTGCCAATGCCGGCCGACCGTCGATTTTTATGACGTCATCGATTTCGGTCGATGTTTTGCCGTTCGCGACCGTTTTTTCGGCCACCCGAAGCGCTTTGGCGTAGCGATCGACCGCACGGCTGATCTCCCGCATCGCGGCGTCTTCCGCCGCATTGGTGCCGAGGGAAATATACACAACGATCTGTTGCCGCACATCCGAGATCGCGTCGCGGGCGGCGGCAATTTGCCCGGCATTCTTGCGAACAACGAAGTTATTGAAACTATGGTTCATAGCGCCGTGACCGAAGGCGGCACGAAGCCGACTGGTGACATCGATTTTAGCCACCGCGGTGGCGTCGAAGGCCTCCCACTCGTCGAGCATGTTGTTGGTTTCACGGGCCGAGAACTGCGTCGTGAAAGCAACAAATCCGACCGTTATGGCGAGTAGCGCCACGATCGTGATCGTTAGCCACTTGGCTCTGATGTTGCGAAGGCGCATATGCATTCGATGTTACCGACGTTGCTCTAATTCGTTACCGGCGTTCGGTGCTGGTAACCAATCCTTAACCAATCTGAATTATGTTTAACGTACTAAAAGTGAAGAAATCGTTGCCAACTGGAACAAAAAAGGGGTGCTCTCTTGTCTCTGGATGAGGTGGATTCGACGCTGGCGGTGGTGAATGAAAAATCTGAAGGGCAAATGAAGCGTGTGCTCATCGTCGACGATGATCCGTCGATCCGTGAAATGCTGGACCGTTACCTGGGCCGCGAAGGATATCAGGTCGACACCGCGAGCGACTCCGCCGCCATGAACGGCCTCGTGGACGGGCAACTGTTTGACATCGTTATTCTCGATTTGATGCTCGGAACCGAGGACGGGCTCGCCATTGCCAGGCAGATCCGCCAGAAATCAGACGTGCCGATTATCATGCTCACGGCCAAAGGTGATGAGATCGACCGTATTATCGGCCTCGAAATGGGCGCCGATGATTATCTCGGAAAGCCCTTTAATCCGCGTGAACTGCTGGCTAGTATGAAGTCGGTTCTGCGCCGCTCCGGCCAATCCTCGTCATCGAATGGTGATCGCGATAGTGTTGGCAAGATCGCGCGCTTCGCCGGCTGGACCGTTGACCTGGGCAATCGTCAGACGATTTCACCGGATAATCGCAACGTCGACCTGACGACAGGCGAGTTCGACCTCCTGATGGCTTTTGCCAGTAACGCGCAGCGGGTTCTCAGTCGCGATCAACTCATTGACATTGCCCACGGCGGCAAGAGTTACCCCTTCGACCGCAGTATCGACATTCAGGTCATGCGCCTTCGCCGCAAGATCGAAGAGAACATTAAGAGCCCGGCGCTGATCAAGACCGTGCGCGGCGCCGGCTATATGTTCGCGTCCAAGGTCGAGTGGTCCTGACGTTTCTCAATCGTCTCTATTGATCGAACACGATGACGCTGCGCGACACGGCGCCGGCCTGCATTTCGTCGAACGCTTCGTTGATGTCGGCGAGACCGATGCGACGGCTGATCATGTCGTCGAGCTTGAGCTTGCCGTTGAGGTAGAAATCCACATAGCGCGGCATATCGACCCGGAAGTGGTTGGACCCCATGTTCGAGCCCTTGAGGGTCTTGTCGTTAAGCAGGTCGTCGGCGGGTATTTCGAGCATCAGTCCCTCAGGCACCATGCCGATGATGGTCGCGACCCCCGAGACGCCGATCATGCGAAAGGCCTGTTCGCTGGTTTCCTTCATGCCCAGAGCCTCGAAGGAATACTGAACCCCGCCGCCGGTTAGTTCCTTGACCGCTTCGACCGGATCGGTCTGGCTGGCGTCGATCACGTCGGTGGCGCCAAAATGCTTGGCCACATTGAGCTTCGAGCCCTTGACGTCGACCGCGATGATGCGCCCGGCGCCGGCGATGGCGGCGCCGTTGATAGCCGACAGGCCGACGCCGCCGCAGCCGATCACCGCCACCGTGCCGCCGACCTCGACCTTGGCGGTGTTGATGACGGCGCCAAAGCCGGTGGTGACGCCGCAGCCGATCAACGCCGCCCGGTCGAGCGGCATGTCGTCGCGGATCTTCACCAGGGCGTGCTCGTGGATAAGCATGTATTCGGCGAAAGCCGACAGCGAGAAGAACTGGTGCATGTCGCCGCCGTTCTGGCTCATGCGCGGCTCGTCGTCCTCGTCGCGGGCGACTTCCGGGTTCTGGCAACTGAACGGACGGCCCGAGGTGCAGTGCTCGCAGTGACCGCAGAACACCGACAGGCAGGTGATGACATGATCGCCCGGTTTCACATAGCGCACTTCCGATCCGACCTTCTCGACGATACCGGCGGCCTCGTGGCCCAGGATGGTCGGTTTGGGCGCCGAATAGTGGCCGGTGATGTAGTGAAGGTCACTGCGACAAACCCCGCAGGCCGCGGTCCGCACCAGCACTTCGTGTGACTTGGGATTGTCGATCTGAACCTCCTCGACTTCGAGAGGCTTGTTCACTTCGCGCAGGACGGCGGCCTTCATGGTGTCTCTTCCTTGTATTGGTGTTCGGTTGTGGTTCGTGTCTAAGCCCGAAGCAAACTCCCATAGCCCTCGATTGCGCCGTTGTAGCCCGACAGCCGCAACGACTCCCAGAACAGGGTCTGGATGGCGCTGAGCACCGGCTTGCCGAGGTCGGCTTCGGCGGCCTCGAGGATTTCCACGGCGCGGATCGCGGTGCAGGAGATGAACAGGGCGTCGGCGTCCGGGTGACAGGACGCCACGGCCGCCTCGCGGATCGCCTCGGGCGGCAGGCGGGCCATGTCGATGTCGGACTCAAGGCCGAAGCCGGCGATGTTGAGCACCTCGATGCCATGGTCCTCGAGGAAGCCGCGCATGGCCTGATTGACCGAGTCCAGATAGGGCGTGAACAGGGTGATCTTCCTGGCCCCCATAACCCCGAGACCCTTGATGGCCGAGGTAATCGGTGTCACCACGGGCACGCCGGGGCGGCCCGCGTGAATCTGTGCGGCGACGTCGTCGTAGCCTAGGGCAACCGTACCCGAAGTGCAGCTATAGGCAATGGCATCGAGCCGCGAGCCCGGCAGAATGGTCTCGGCGGCGCGGGACAGACGGGGACCGATGTCGCGCAATGATTCGATAGTGACCGAGGGATCGCTGAGCACCCGCGCGGTGTAATAGGCGACGCCCTCGGGCAGCATGTTGCGGAAGTCGCGCTCGGTAGTTTCGTCCGAGCCCAGGGCGATCAGGCCAAGGCGGTGTTTCACCGCGCCCTCGTCGAATTCATAGGGCACCGTGGTCATTACGGTTGCCATGTCGTTGGCGTTAGCTGCGACCGCCATAATTGCCTCCTCCTGCTGAAACGTCCATTCACTCTACACCATCAGACCGGGTTGTTGACCACCGGTTGGCGCGGCGCGTGGGTGATGATTTCCAGGCCGTCGGCGGTGATGATGGCCTGTTCGCCCAGGGCCATTTGCAGGCCGGTCGTCTGGTCGGTGCAAATCATGTGGGTGAAAAAGGTCATATTCGCCTCGATCACCACCGGGTTGCCGGCGACGATCATGGGTTGCTCCATCCAACTCGGCGACCAGGTGGCGCCCATGGTGTAGCCGCAGGCGTTGAGCGACGCGTGGCCCAGGCCATGATCGGCGAACGCCGCGCGATGGGCCTCGAATACCTCGCCCAGGGTGGTGCCGGGAACCAGCTTGGCCTGAACCGCATCGAGCGCATCGACACAGGCCGCATGCATGGCCAGGTGGCGCGGGTCGATGTCCGGGCCGGTCA
>JAYGEF010000203.1:0-4722 GCA_046582535.1 Alphaproteobacteria bacterium | reverse complement strand
GGGCGCCCATGACCGCGAACATCGGCCTGGAGGCGGCGGGCATTGAGCTCAACCGCAAGGGCGCGGTAGTGGTCGACGAATATTCCAAGACCTCGGTCGACAACATCTACGCGGTGGGCGATGTCACCGATCGCATCAACCTGACCCCGGTGGCGATCCGCGAGGGCCACGCGGTGGCCGATACCCTGTTCGGCGGCAAGCCGTCCAAGGCCGATCATGTGGACGTGCCCTCGGCGGTGTTCAGCCAGCCGCCCATGGGCACGGTCGGCCTCACCGAGGCCGAGGCCCGGGAGCAATATGGCGCGGTCGACGTCTACAAGAGCGACTTCCGGGCCATGAAGCACACCCTCAGCGGCAGCGATGAGAAGGTGCTCATGAAGCTTATCGTCGACCGCGCCAGTGACCGGGTGGTGGGCTGCCACATGATCGGGCCCGAGGCCGGCGAGATTATCCAGGGCATCGGCATCGCCGTGAAGTGCGGCGCCACCAAGGCCCAGTTCGACGCCACCGTGGGAATTCACCCGACCACCGCCGAGGAGTTGGTCACCATGCGTGACAAGGTGCCCGACGCTTAGGTTCTGTGCATGGTCGCGGTGCAGCAAAAGGCTGGAAATAGGGAGGAAATAGGCGTATAGGCTGTGGCCTCCCGCACAAGATTGATAGCAATAGAAAGTTCGAGGTTCGCCATGGCTACAGCATGGGCGCCTGACAGTTGGCGTAAGTTTCCAATCGGCCAGCAGCCGCAATGGCCCGACGAGGCCTCGCTTGCCGCCGTCGAGGATCGGCTCAAGGTCTCGCCGCCGTTGGTTTTCGCCGGCGAGACGCGTCGTCTGAAGGCCCAGCTTGGCGAGGTGGCCGAGGGCCGCGCATTTCTGCTTCAGGGCGGTGATTGCGCCGAGAGCTTTGCCGAATTCCATGCCGACAATATTCGCGACACCTTCCGGGTACTGTTGCAGATGGCCGTGGTGCTGACCTATGGCGCCAATCGTCCGGTGGTCAAGGTCGGCCGCATGGCCGGCCAGTTCGTCAAGCCGCGCTCCGGCGACACGGAAACCCAAGGCGATGTGGAGTTGCCGAGCTATCGCGGCGACATGGTCAACGCCATCGAGTTCACGCCGGAAGCACGCCGGCCCGACCCGGAACGGCTGTTGCGCGGCTATGCCCAGTCGGCCTCGACCCTCAACCTGTTACGCGCCTTTGCCCAGGGTGGTTACGCCGATTTGCATCAGGTGCAAAGCTGGAATCAGTCCTTTGTCGCGCGCAGCCCGCAAGGCGAACGCTACGCCGAAATGGCCGAGCGTATCGGCGACGCCCTCGACTTCATGGAAGCCTGCGGCGTCACCTCGGAGACCGCGCCGCAGCTTTCGGCGACCGACTTCTACACCTCCCACGAGGCTCTGCTGTTGAGCTACGAGCAGGCCATGACCCGGATCGATTCGACCACCGGCGACTGGTACGACTGTTCAGCCCATATGCTGTGGATCGGCGACCGCACCCGCCAGCTCGACGGCGCTCATGTAGAGTTCCTCACGGGCGTCGGCAATCCCATTGGCATGAAGGCGGGTCCGACCCTTGAGCCCGATGATCTGCTGCGCATCATCGATGTGCTCAACCCGGACAACGATCCCGGCCGCCTGACCCTGATCGCCCGCTTCGGCGCCGACAAGGTTGAAGCCGGTCTGGCGCCCCTGGTCCGTGCGGTCAAGGCCGAAGGCCGTTCGGTGGTGTGGGCCTGCGATCCCATGCACGGCAATACGGTCAAGGCGTCCAACGGCTACAAGACCCGTGCGGTCGGCCGTATTCTCGATGAGGTCAGCGGCTTCTTCGCGGTTCATCAGGCCGAGGGCACCCATGCCGGCGGCATCCACTTCGAGATGACCGGCCAGGATGTCACCGAGTGCATTGGCGGTGCCCAGGACATTACCGAACGCAGCCTGTCGGACCGCTACCACACCCATTGCGATCCCCGGCTGAATGCCTCCCAGGCGCTTGAGCTTGCGTTTATGATCGCCGGCGCCCTGAAGAAGGAGCGGCAGGAAGTCGCCCGCGTCGCGGCGGCCTCCTAGGGCCGTTGTGCGGGCTACCTTCGCCCGAGAAATGCCATGACGTCGCGGCCTGCCAAAGTCGAACCCCAAGGCCTGTTGTCCGGTGATGGCGACGACCCTGTCGCGCGGCTGACGGACCAGTATTTCAACAAGACCAAGAAGATTGTCGCCCATTTCGGCGACCAACGGGTGACCTACGCGGTGTTCATGCGTCAGCCGGTGTGTTTTGCGCCCAGGCTGGCCATCGACTGGCTTGAGGACACGGCCCGCCAGCGTGGCACGGAATTTGATATCGAACTCAATTACCGCGAGGGCGACTGGGTCGGCGCCGGTGAGCCGCTGCTTTATATCAGCGGTTCCATGGTCGATCTGGTGGACCTGGAAACCCTGTTCCTGCAGTGGCTCGGCCCGCCCTGCGTGGCTGCCTACAACGCTTTCGATATGTGTGAGGCGCTGCCCAAGAGCGGCTTCCTGGCCATGGATGCGCGCCATTGCGCCGGCGCCGATATGGCCCGCATGATGGCCTACGGCGCCAGCGTCGGATCGACTGCCGCCCGCGAACATGCCGGCGCCGTCGGCTTCATCGGCAATGCCACCGATGCCACGGCCCACTACTTCGGCAACGAGCGTGGCCTGGGAACCATGCCGCACGCGCTGATCGGCTATGCCGGCACCACCGTTCGCGCCGCCGAGATGTTTGTCGAGACCTTCCCCGACGACAACATCACGGTGCTGATCGACTACTATGGTCAGGAAATCACCGACGCCCTTGCGGTATGTGAGCGGTTCCCTAATCTGGCCGCTGCCGGGCGCCTGTCCATGCGTCTCGATACCCATGGCGGACGTTACGTGGAAGGGCTTGATATGGCCTCGTCCTATGCGGTGCTCGAGCGTCATGTTCCCAAAGGTCTGCGCCATTACCGGACCGAGGACGAGCTTCGTTGGCTGGTCGGCACCGGGGTTACCGCGGCGGCTATCTATCACCTGCGCCAAAGCCTCGACAACGGCGGTTTCGGGGCCGTGAAGATCGTCGCCAGCTCCGGTTTCAACGCCGCCAAGTGCAAGGTCATGGGCAGTGTGAATGCGCCTATCGACGTGGTCGGTACCGGCTCGTTCCTGCCCGAGAAGTGGCCTGAGACCTACGCCACCGCCGATATTGTCGCCTATAACGGCGACCCCACCGTTAAACTCGGCCGCGAGTTCCTGTTGAAGAAGTAGTTTTGTCCGGTTTCCCCCATGACTGATCGTCTCACCATCGCCCTGGCCCAGCTCAACCCCGTCGTCGGTGACGTCGAGGGTAATGTGGCACGACTGCTGGCGGCGCGGGATGAGGCGGCGGCAGGCGGCGCCGATCTGGTGGTTTATACGGAACTGGCGCTGATCGGCTATCCGCCCGAGGACCTGGTCCTCAAGCCGGCCCTCCAGGACCATGTGGAGCGCGCCATGACCAGCCTTGCCGAGGCCACGGCGGACGGCGGCCCGGCCATGCTGGTGGGGGCGCCGCTGCGCGAGGACGGCGCGCTCTACAACGCCGCCTTCCTGCTCCATGGCGGCGCTGTGGTGGCAAGCCGCAAGAAATACGATCTGCCCAACTACGGCGTGTTCGACGAAAAGCGCCTGTTCGCCGCCGGCCCACTCAACGGTCCCCTCGACTTCAAGGGCGCCCGTCTCGGGGTCATGATCTGCGAGGACATGTGGACGCCTGACGTTACCGAATGTCTCGAGGAGTCAGGCGCCGAAATTCTCGTCGTGCTCAACGGCTCGCCGTTCGACCGGGACAAGCCCGACGAGCGGCTCAACCTGGCGGTGGCGCGGATAACCGAATCCGGGCTGCCACTGGTCTACGTCAACCAGGTCGGCGGCCAGGACGAGCTGGTGTTCGACGGCGCCTCCTTCGTGCTCGACAGCGATTGCAATCTGCGGGCCCAGGCGCCGGCCTGGCGCGAGCATGTCAGCCTGACCCATTGGCGCCATGGCGACCATAGCCGCTGGACCTGCGACACCGGTGACATCGCCAAGCCCGAGGACGGCCTGGCGGCGGTCTATCAAGCCATGACCACGGGTCTGCGCGACTACGTTGCCAAAAATCGCTTTAAGGGCGTGGTGATCGGCCTCTCGGGCGGTATCGATTCGGCGCTCAGCGCGGCGGTGGCGGTGGATGCCCTTGGTCCCGACGCGGTTCACTGCGTAATGATGCCGTCGCGCTACACCTCGCAAGCCTCGCTCGACGATGCGGCGGCGTGCGCCGGCCTGCTTGGCGTGCGCCTCGACAGCATTCCTATCGAGCCCGGCGTCGGCGCCTTCGATACCATGCTGGGCGATATGTTCGCCGGGCTCGCGCCCGACGTTACCGAAGAAAATATCCAGGCCCGCCTTCGCGGTCAGCTTCTCATGGCGATCAGCAACAAGCTCGGCCACATGGTGCTGACCACCGGCAACAAGTCCGAGATGTCGGTCGGCTACGCCACCCTTTATGGCGACATGTGCGGCGGCTATTCGGTGCTCAAGGACGTCTACAAGACCGCGGTGTTCGCCCTGTCGCGCTGGCGCAACCAGTCGCGGCCCGACGGCGCGGCGGGGCCGGAGGGCCGGGTCATCCCTGAAAACATCATCGACAAGCCGCCGACCGCCGAGCTGCGCCCCGACCAGTTGGACCAGGACAGCCTGCCGCCCTATG
>JAYGEF010000185.1:0-5487 GCA_046582535.1 Alphaproteobacteria bacterium | reverse complement strand
CCGCACCGAGCCCGGCGAGCCCGACGAAGACGGCCGCCGCCGGCCGGTGGACGTGGCGGGCAGCGAGCACGACATTGCCTGCGGCATGGTCATCGCCGCGATTGGCCAGTATACCGCCTGCGATGATCTCGACGAACGCGGCCTTATGGCCGGCGACCGGGTCCGCACCGAGTTCGACGGCATGCGCACCGACGATGCCAAGGTGTTCGCCGCCGGCGACGGCGCCTTTGGCGGCTCGACCATCGTCATGGCCATGCACCACGGCCAACGCGCGGCCTATTACGTGCGCGCCTACCTCGAAGGCCGCGACGAGCCCATGGCTTATCGTACGCCGCACCGGACCCGGCGTGTGCCGGTCGCCCAGGATCCCATGTGGGAGCGCAATGCCCTCAACCATCCGACGTTCTTCGGCCTTGGCGACAAGCCCGTGGAGTTCCCCGAGATCGAGGCGACCTACACGTGGGACGAGGCTCGCGAGGAGGCGGCGCGGTGTTACCGCTGCGATGCGGAGACCGGCTCGGCCGACTACGCGGTGCGCCACCGGGAAGACATTTTTACCATGGCGCGGACCAATCCGGCGGATCATGCGGCGCATGAGAGGATGATTGCTAAGCGCTTGAAATTACGCGATAACCCGTTCCCCGAAGGGCGTCCGGCAACACTCGATGATCTGGTGTTCCTCCCGGCCAATCTGTCGCGACTGGTGATCGACCCATACCGCGAAGCCTGCAAGGTGACCCTCAGTATCGGCGGCCGCCTCGACCTGGCCCATCCGTTCCTGGCGACAGGTTTTGACGATGCCCCCGACGACGTGCGGCGTGGTGTCGCCGCTGGTTTAGCCGAAGCGAACTCGGGCTATCTCGGCATTCAGTCCATTGGTGACGACGTGCCGTGGTTCCAGCTTGTGGTGCCCGATCAGATCGCGCCGAGCGAAGATGCCGCCGCGCTGATTTATGCTCTTGGCCATCAATTTGTGGCGCCCACGGCGAAGCGGCTCCGTGACGACCAGGTGTTGGGGCTGGCGGTGTCATCGCCGGCGGTTCTCGAAGAGGCCATCCCCTTCGCCCTTGAAGGCGGCTACGACATGCTGCTGCTTGACGGCTCCGGCGGCCTCGGTTCGCCCTGGGCCGAGCTTTCCGGCGCCCCCGACCTCACAATGCTGCGCGACGCGGTAGCGATTCTCCGTCGCCTGCGCCGCGAGGAAGAGGTCGATCTGGTCTATTTCGGCGGTGTGCGCTCCGGTACCGACGGGGCCAAGGTCATTAGTCTTGGCGGCGTTGCCTCGGTGCTTAGCGTGCCCCTCGCCCTGGCCGTTGGCGGCTCGATCACGGCGGCCCACGGCATGGAGTTCGCCGCTGACCGCAGTCAGGAAGAGCGCGCCCAGGCGGTCGCCAATATCATCAAGGCCAGTGTCAACGAGGCCTCCATGATGGCCCGCTGCACGGGCAAGACCAACCTGCAGAATCTCGAGCCCGAGGATCTCCGCGCCTTGACGCTGGCAACCGAAGAGGCGACCTCAATTCCGCTGGCGGGAACTCATTAGCATCTGATCGTCGATTTCTGTATCGGTGTTTTCGATTCACCGGCTAGAGTTCGCCGCGACGCTAATTCGTGCCCGGAGGGATCACGTGTCGCAACACCGCTTACAGCCTTTACTCGAGCCTAAATCCATCGCCGTGGTCGGCGCCTCGCCGCGCGAGAAGTCATTCGCCCGCAATGTCATGCAGGGCTGCCTGACCGCTGGCTTTGACGGCGATCTTCACCTGGTCAATCCGCGCTATGACGAGATCGACGGCCGGCCCTGCTATCCCGGTTTGGGCGCGGTGCCGGGGCCTCTTGATCACGCCCTGTTGGTGGTCGCCAACGAACGTCTGGAGGCGGTGGTCGAGGAGGCTATCAAGGCCGACGTCAAGGCGGTCAGTATTTTCAGCAGTTGCTACCTGCCCGACGACACGGATCCGCCGTTGCTCGAGCGCCTGCGCGCCATGACCCATGAGGCGGGCGTTCAGGTCTGCGGCGGCAACGGCAGCGGCTTCTATAACCGCGACCATGAGATACGTTGTTCCCTTGGCAACAAAGCCAAGCAGGCGCCGGGTGACGTTTCCGTGATCTCGCAGTCCGGCTCGATCTATCAGGCATTGATGGAGAACGACGGCCGGCTCAACTTCAATTTTACCGTCTCGTCGGGCCAGGAAATCTCCACCACCACCGCCGACTATATGGACTATGTGCTCGATCTGCCGACCACCAAGGCAATTGCCTTGTTCATCGAAACAATCCGTGATCCGGACGGTTTCATTGCGGCGACCAAGCGGGCGGCGGAACTCGATATTCCCATCGTCGCGGTCAAGTGCGCCCGCAGTGAAGCGGCCAAGGCCATGGCGGTCAGCCATTCCGGTGCCCTGGCCGGCGATGATGATGCCTACAATGCCCTGTTCGAACGCTATGGCGTGATCCGCTGCACCACCATGTCCGATATGTTCGCGACCCTCCAGGTGATGACCCAGACACCCCGGGCCGCGCCCGGCGGTGTGGCGGCGATTACCGATTCCGGCGGCGAACGGGAATACATGACCGACGAAGCCGACCGCATCGGCGTGCCCTTCGCTAAAATCAACGACGCCACATCGTCACGTCTGGAAGCGCGCCTGGAATACGGCCTCGATCCGGTTAATCCGCTCGATGCCTGGGGCACCGGCAACGACTACGTGACCATATTCCTCGATTGCATGACGGCGCTCATGGAGGACCCGGACACGGGTTTTGGCCTGTGGGTCGCCGACATTCGTGATGCGGAAAGCTACCGCACGCCGTTTGTCGAGAATGCGCCCGAAATTTCCCGCAAAACCGGCAAGCCCATGGCCTTCGTGACGTGCGTGCCGAATGGTGACAATCAGCGCAACGCTCGGCTCCTCAAGGAATCCGGCATGCCGATGCTCGAAGAGGTCGGTCCGGCCATGACGGCGATCCGCAATTCATTCGCCTATCGTGATTGGCAGGCGCGGCCGGCTTCGACGCCACCGGCGGCGCCCGGTGACGAGGTGATCGCCACATGGCGCGAACGTCTCGCCAATGGGGCGCCGTTCGGCGAGGCCGAAGGGCTCGAACTGCTCGACAGCTTCGGGGTTCCGGCAAATTTATCGACAATCGCCACGACCCGTGATGGCGCCATAGCGGCGGCCGGTGCCATGGGCGGGCCGGTGGCTCTCAAGACCGCCGAACCGTCGATCCGCCATAAGTCGGACGTCGGCGGTGTCGTTCTTGGCCTCGATGGCGACGACGCGGTCGGCGCGGCCTACGACGACATGGCCGAGCGGCTCGGTTCGCGGGTTGTCATATCGCCCATGGCGCCGTCAGGCGTCGAACTGGCCTTCGGCATGGTGAACGACCCACAATTCGGTCCGCTGGTCATGATCAGCGCCGGCGGCATTCTGGTCGAGGTCATGAGCGATGCCTGCTTCGCCCTGGCGCCGTTCGACACCGCCGAGGCCCACCGCCTGATCGACCGCCTGACCATTCGCAAGCTGCTCGACGGTGTCAGGGGCAAGCCCGCCGCCAACGTCGATGCGGTGGCCGAAGCGTTGGCCCGATTCTCGGTACTGGCCGCAGCCCTGGGCGACGCCATCGACGAAATCGACGTCAACCCGATCATCGCCGGCCCCGACGGCTGCCGGGCGGTCGATGCGTTGGTGGTGCCGCGCGTCAATGGCTAGCGCGCAAAACCGTCAGTCGTCCCGGACACCCTCGGAGACGAAACCCTTGTAGCGCGGTAGGGCGTCCGTGGTTTCAACCCACCGCAGCCGTTCCGAGCGCCAGATGTGGACGTCTGGCGTGATTGCCTCCGTCGTGCCCGGATCATCGAAGGCGGTGGTGGCGACTTAGATCTCACTAGCAAAACGCTCGTCGCCCAGGGTCAGCGAGGTGCCGCAACGTCCGCAAAAGGTTCGGACTACGCCGGGCGTGGATTCGTAGCGCACGGGATCGCCCTCGGTGATGGCGAAGGCGCTGCGCGGGAATCCCGCCCAGGCCATCAGCGGCGCACCGACCGAGCGCCGGCAACTCTCGCAGTGGCAGAACTCCGTGAGCACCGGTGCCGCCGTGACGCGAAACCGCACCGCCCCGCAGCGGCAATGGCCGCTTGCGGCAAAGCTGTCGTCGCTCATGGTAATCCCTCCATCAATCCGTAATCGGTGCGTTGCCGACCCGGGGGTGGGGGCGGGCGCCGTCGGCCACGGCCATGCACAGGACGATTTCGTCCGGGCGCGGGGCATCGGCGACCATGACGGTCATGGTGTCGAAATGGTCGAACGACCAGCCGTCGTCCTTGTGGCCCAAGGGCAGATCGATGGCCGTGCCCATGGCGGCGACCTTGACGTTGGAGGCGATCAGCGATTTGCCGCCGCCGACCGCGGCGCGCATGGGCTTACCGAGCTTGGGATGGGTCATGGCACCGCCGTGTTCCATCTCACCATCAACGCCGACAATGGCGGCCTTGCCGTAGCTCACCGGCGCGCCGCCGAGCAGGGTCACGGCCTCGTCCATGAGCTGTTCGCCGAGCTTGCCGCCAAGGTCAAACAGTTGCGACAGATCATCGCCGAACTGGCCGGCGTAAGGGTTTCGGATGACCGCCATGGCGACCACCCGGGTGATCGGGTCACAGGCCTTGCCGGTGTCGCTGGTCTCGGTGACTTCCTTGATCATCAGGGTCTTGCGAATGCTCATGACGGTCGTCCTCTACAACAGATGTTTAAGTTGCCACGCAGTGATTGACGAAGTCGTCGCCAAGGGATTGGAGTTCCTCCGGTGTCAGCACTTTTGGCATGGTGCGTAGCTTTGATCGAACCAGGTAGTTGAAACAAGCCTGGAAGCGGACATCCTCGATATTCCAGTAATAGAGCTCGTCGATATCGATGCCGGCAAACTCCCGTTCG
The DNA here is from genome assembly GCA_046582535.1 of Alphaproteobacteria bacterium. Taxonomy (GTDB): domain Bacteria; phylum Pseudomonadota; class Alphaproteobacteria; order JAAXGF01; family JAAXGF01; genus JAYZAP01. The sequence continues at coordinate 556 of JAYGEF010000185.1, read as the reverse complement.
CCGGTTTTCAAGTCGACCACGAATTCGGCGGTACCGATGCAGGCCTCAGGGTGGTCAATCAGGTCGTCGCCCGCCTCGATGGTTTCGGTCCCGACGGTCAGCGATGTGGTGGCCGGGTCGGGCAAGTCGCCCTTTTCGCCGAGCACCAGCAGGGCGAAGGGGGTGATGTTGAGGGCGACGCGGGCGGTGGTCGGGCCGATGATCGATACCGCCGCCAGCCCGCCCTGACAGCGGTTGCCGAAGGCAACCCGGCCGAGGACCTCGACCCAGTATTCATCACCGCCTTCGCGAAGCCATTCGCCGGTCGCGCCATTGCCGTCCGGGCCACCGAGCAGGACCAGGGTATGGAAGCGGCCGGTGCCGCCGTGGTTCTCGAATACCCAGAGCAGCTCGGTGGTGTCGGTCGGGCGCCCGGCGGCGCTGTATCCCAGATAGCCGCCCCACGGTGTGGTGTTCCAGCGGTCGTAAATGATGGTTTGGTCGAGCCCTTCGGCCAGCTTTACCGTGTGGAGAATAAAGGTGATCCGCCGGGTTGACGCGAAAAGATCGGAAGAGC
>JAYGEF010000154.1:0-3258 GCA_046582535.1 Alphaproteobacteria bacterium | reverse complement strand
CTTCGCCGCCATGGTGCCGGTGATCGGCGTCGAGGAGATGGGTCTGAGCGCCTTTCCCATCGGCATATTGATGTCCGCCGAGGGCGCCGGCGCCTTCATGGGGGCGTTGCTGATCGCCACCTTCGGTCGTCCCGAATGGTTCAACCGGCTCTACCTCTACGGCTCATTCCTGGTCATGATCATGGTGGCGATTTTTTCCTTCTCCACCGTGTACGGTCTGTCGATCGGGCTGTTGCTCACCGCCGGCTTCGGCGCCGCCGGCTTCAGCGCCATGCAGACGACAATCATGTTCACCCTGGCGCCGCCGGAAATGCGCGGCCGGGTCATGGGCGTCCTCACCGTCTGCATCGGCTCGGGTCCGCTCGGCATGCTCCACATCGGCCTGCTCGCCGGCTGGCTCGGCGCCTCCACGGCGGTGCTGGTGGTGGCGTTGGAGGGCATTGTCATGATGGCCATCGCCGCCTGGGTGTGGCGGGAGTTGCGCTAGGGCGGGTTAGCCGTGGTAGAACGGCCGGCCGTGGTTGCGTAGCCAGATGCGGATCAGGTGGCGCTTGAGCGCCGGATCGGGTGAGTCCGTGTAGGCCGTGCGGCGGTGGCCGATGCGGCGGTTGTTGACCAGCTGAATCTGGCCGCGCTCGAAGCTGAAGACCTTGCCGAGGCTGGGTTCTTGCCGTACCGCGTCGATGGCGGCCAGGGCGGCCCTGGCTTCGTCGCCCATGTCCTCGCCCGCCAGTTCATAGCCTTGACGGTTGAGGTCGGTAGCCAGGGTGGCGCGCAGGGTTTCGCCGTCGAATTCAAAGATCGACCCGGTCGATATCAGGCTGTCGTCGGGGGCGTGTTCGCGCTGGCGGTCGTAGTAGAACGGCTGGTAGAGCCTTGCCAGCACGTCACCATGGCGGTCCAGCATGCGGTTGTGGATAGAGTCGAACGTGGCCAGCCCGCTGATGCCGCCCGCCATGGCCGGCTGCAGGCACATCAGGGTCACATAGTCCGGCGGCAGGCCGAAGGCGTTGTCCGTGTGATAGCCCTGACCCTCGTTGGATTTCGACGAGCGAACGCCGTTCCCGGCGGCCGGCCGACGGCCCGTGTCGGTGACGTCATAGACCATGGTGCCGTCCCACTTCTGGGCGACGATGCGGCCGCACAGGGACATCAGCAACCAATGAAGATTGATCGCCATGGCCGGCTCGAAATCGTCGAGGGGCATGCGGTCGATGATGGCGAAGCCGGTGCCGTGCTCCAGGTTCTGTTTGACCGTGGCCATGAGCGCACGGCAATGGGGCAGGGGGAAATCGTCCGGGAGCAGGGCCTCCACGGGCAGGGGATTAGCCTCGATCAGCGCCGCCGCGGCCTGGAGTTCGGCAAGGCAGGCTCTATCGAGCTCGAATATCCCATCGTTGGGCAGCACAGTCTCCGCCTCCCAACTCATGGGTCCCGCCGCTTTGGGTGCGAGCATCATGATGTTACCGCGCCGCGTCGGCGCGCATTGCCGACGGCCCCAGTTTATCGCGCACATGGTCGTAGTTCTGGCCGGCGAACCATTCCATGTATTGGGCGTAGGTGGTCGGCGGGTAGCGCGGCGGGTTGTCCGGGCCCTGGCAACTCGGCAGGCATTCCATGACGTAGTCGATGGTGCAGTCGAAGAAGAACGGAATGGCGTAGCGCTCGCCGCCGGCCCGGTGGATCACCCGGTGGGGCGTCGACAGGAAACGCTCGTTGGTCCAGCGGTGCATCATGTCGCCGGTGTTGACCAGGAAGCGTCCCGGTACGATGGGCGGGGTGAACCACTCGCCGGACCGGGCCTTGATTTCCAGGCCCGGCAGTTGCGACGGCGCCAGTATGGTCAGGATGCCGGAATCCGTATGGGGCGCCGAGCCGAACTCGTTGACCTGGAGGTCCGGTTCGGGCGGGTAGTGGGACATGCGCAGGGCGTATTGCGGCTCGGCGAAGGGCGCGTCGAAGAAGTCGTCGGGCAGGTCGAGGGCCACCGCGTAGATCGGCATCAGGCTGAGCGCCAGGGCCTCCAGGGCGTCGCAGTACTCGACGATGGTCTGGCGAAAACCGGGCACCCCTTGGGGCCACTGATTGGCGCCGCGAAAGCGCTTGCCCGACACCACGTCCGGATGGTCGGGGGCAAGGTCGCGCTTGACGAAGAACGACTCGTTGAGGTTCGGCATGGTGTTTTTGTTGACCTGCGATGAGCGCGTCACCGACCCCTTGATGGGCATGTAGCCGATATTGTGCTCATTGGCCTTGAGCGCCATCTTGGCGTCGAGCGGCTGGGCATGGAACCGCGCCACCGCGGCAAACGTCTCATGGACCAGGTCCTGGTGCACACCGTGGCCCTCGACGAAGTAGAAGCCGATAGTCTCGCAGGCATGGCGCAATTCGGCGCCGAGCCGGTCGACGGCGCCGATCTCGCCGGCACGATAAGCGGTGAGGTCGAGGACGGGGATTTCGGGAGTGCTCATAGCCTTCAGCCTACAGGTTCGAGTCATCGTCGGCCAGGGCCGCCAGTTCGCCAAGGGCCGCCAATTCACCAAGTGTAAGGGGCTTGACCGGCGAGCGTAGGCGGTAATAGCCCATCTTATCAACCGTCACCCCGGCCATGATGGCCATGGCCTCGGACACGATAGGGCCGCATTGGCGACCCTGACAGGGGCCCATACCGCAGCGGGTGAAGGCCTTGAGTTGGTTGGGGCCGGGGCAACCCTGGGCCACCGCCTGGCGGATATCGCCCAGAGTGACCTCCTCGCAGCGACAGACCACCACGTCGTCCTGGTCGGGTACGCGGAAGCTGGGGCGCGGGCGATACAGGGTTTCGAGAAACCGCCGGATGCGCAGATCTTTGTTCAGGGCGGCGCGGATGGGTGCAGCCTGGCGATCACGGCCCAACGCGCCCAGTACCGCGAGCCGGCCACGTAGCTCAGCCGCCACCGCGCCGCCGATGCCGGCGCCGTCGCCGGCCATATAGATGCCGTCCACGGACGACGCGCCCGCCTCATCGACCACCGGCCGGAAGCAGAGCTGGCTTTCGTCCCACGCTATTTCGCAACCGGCGGCACGGGCCAGGTTGAGGTTGGGGATGACGCCCTGGTGGAGGAACAGGTGGTCCGTAACGATCGACGACCAGCCGCCCTTACGGCGATATTCAACCGATTCAAGGCTGTCACCGCCAATGGCGCGAAGGGCTTCGACGCCGTTGATGATCGGCACCCCACGGCGGCGCAGGGTCGCCATCAGCTTCAGACCCTTGGC
>JAYGEF010000086.1:0-2574 GCA_046582535.1 Alphaproteobacteria bacterium | reverse complement strand
GGTCACGCGGATTGACGATACCAATTTGGTCGACGGCAACGACGTTCCCCTCTATGGCACCGTCGAGGTCTACCCTGGTCTCCATGACATCCACTTCTTGTATCGTTACGCCTCGCTGTGCGCGGCCGCTATAGGGGACTGCGCCATAACGCTGTCGCGGCCGGGACGACTGGCTCTCGATGTCATGCCTGGCCACGTCTATCGCGTGACGGGTACCTATTGGAAGGGCAGCCTGGTGGCTTGGGTTATCGATGAAACCGAGGCCGGCCGCGTGGTCGCCACCAACGCTGGAGGCGATGGTGATTGGGCGGCGCGGCAACAGGGCATCGGCACTGCCCACCAGTTCTGACTATCCCAGTTCTGACTATCGACGGCCGAAACTAAGCACCGTGGCAATGTGGTGACGGGCGGCCCAGACAATTACCAGCCCCGGCAGCAGGCTCAAAACCGCGGCGGCGGCGATGGTGCCCCAGGGCGGCTCGCTGCTGTTCGGCGCGTCAATCAAGGTGGTTGCCAGGGGCGCTGCGTTCGACGCTGTCAGGCTGTGGGCGAGTAGAAACTCGATCCAGGAAAAGAGAAAACAAAATGCCGCCGTGGTGATCACGCCGGGCCGTATTGTCGGTAGCAGGATTGCCGTGAAGAAGCGCGCGAAGCTGAAACCGTCAAGCAAGGCGGCCTCTTCGAGATGCCGCGATACTTGATCCATATAGTGTTTTAGCAGCCACACCGCGAGCGGCACTGTGAACAGGCAGTGCGCCAGGGCCACGGCCGTGTAGCTGTCGAACAGGGCGGTGGCGCGGGCGACCTCGAAATAGACCGCGACGAACATGACGGGCGGTACCAGGCGATTGGCCAGCAGCCAGCCAAGCAACGTCTGGCGCCCGCGAAAACGGTGCCGTGAGATGACGTAGGCAGCGGGCAGGGCGACGGCCATGGCGATAATGGTGCTCAACCCGGCGTAGGCCAGGCCGTTGAGAAAGGCTGATGACCATACAGAATCGCCGAGCACCGTCAGGTAATTCTTGTGACTAATACCGTGGGGAAAAGCTTCGACAGACTTGAGAATGTCGTTGTTGGGCTGGAACGATAGATTCACCATCCAATAGAACGGCGCCAGCAGGAATACGGCATAGGCGGCAAGGGCGACCCGGCGCAAGGCGACAATCCTGACCGGTCGCCCCGACGGCGGCCGGCAATCACACCATAGGCCACAAGGACCAGAGGCAGCGCCACCAGAACATAGAGCGACGACACCGCGCTGGCGGCGCCCAGGTCGAAGCGGTCAAGGGCGGTTTCGGCCACGTACTGGGTCAAAAATACCGGTGCGTCAGGCGGCCCTTCGCCGAACATGACAACCGGCGCGGCGTAGACCGCCAGGCGATCGGCCACACGGAAAATGGCTGCGATAGCCAACGGCGGCAGAATCGCCGGGATTTCCACATGGCGCAGAATCGCCCGGTTCGAGGCGCCGTCAATTCGCATGGCATCGTAGCTCTCGCCGGGTATGGCGCGCAGGCCGGCATGGCACAGCAGAGCGACCAGGGGTGTCCAATGCCAAGCATCGACCACGGTCACCAGGACCCAGGCGTCAAGGGCGTCGCCTTGCACCATGAAATCGCCGAGAAAACCCACATGGGGATGTGCCGCGATCTTGCCCATCATGCCGATGACACCCCAGGGCGTGACCAGGGGCAAGGCGAGCAAAACGATCCACAGGGTGGCTCCGGCGCCGTGGCGGGGAATGGCGAAAGCCAGGGCCACGCCCAGAGGCACCTCGATCACCAGCACCAGGCTGGTAAAGATAAGCTGATTGAATAAGGCCGCGTGCAAGGCCGGGTCGCCGATGACCACGGCAAACCATTCGCCACCGACGAAGGTCCGGGCGAAGGGGTCGCGAATGTCGTAAAGGGCCAGGACGACGGTGACGACCAGGGCAACGATAACGGCGGCAACGCCGATCACGGCGGCCGGCAAGGCCAAGAGCCCGGGTCGTTTTCCGGCATATCCGCTGTGGGCCGGCCGCGCCATCAGGCGATCGCCTTGCCGGCGGCGAAAATCATCGTTCGTTCAGGTGGAAAGATGAGCCAGCCCTGGCGGCCCGGGACCAATTCGTGGTCCGGCACCTTGACGGTCAGCTGCAGTTTTCCGACCCGCGCGGTGACCAGCTTGAATGTACCGTGATCGGTGACGCCGACAAGGTTGACCTAGACGGCGCCGCTGACCATGGCCGCGCTGAAGCGGAGATACTCCGGCCGGATGCCCAGTTCGAGGGCCTTGCCGGTTTGCGCTGCGCGAGAGGCGAGACCCGGGTCGAGAGGGATGTTCAGATTGTCGACAACGGCACGATCACCATCGATCTGGCACGGCACTATATTCATCGCCGGCTCACCGATAATTTGTCCGACATAAAGATCTTTTGGGGTGTCCATTAGTTCGCGCGGGGTGCCGCTCTGCACCACTTCGCCCTGGCGCATCACCGTAACCTGGTCGGCCAGAGCCATGGCCTCGGCGGAATCATCTGTGGCGTAGACCAGGGTCGGCGCCGAGGGCCCGCGCCAAAGCCTGAGATCGCGG
>JAYGEF010000069.1:0-2802 GCA_046582535.1 Alphaproteobacteria bacterium | reverse complement strand
GAAATCATGAACGATGACGGCACCATGGCGCGGCTTCCCGATTTGGTGAAATTCGCCCAGTTTCACGGCCTCAAAGTGGGCGCCATCAACGATCTGATCGCCTACCGCCTGCGTAACGACACCATCATCCGCCGCACCGTCGAGACCACGCTGCACAGCAAGTATGGCGGCGATTTCCAGATGACGGTGTTTACCAGCAATGTGGATGGTACCGAGCATGTCGCTCTGGTCATGGGCGATGTCATGAGCCCGGAGCCGGTTCTGGTGCGGGTCCATGTGCTCAGCGTCGCCGAGGATGCGCTAGGTGGCCGCTGGAGTGAGCGCGGCGGCGAACTTCAGGCGGCCATGAAGGTCGTTGGCGAGGCAGGGCGCGGTGTGATTGTTGTGATCAGGGAGGCCCATTCCGCCAGTCTGTCGGAAATGCTGTTGTCGCGATCGGGCGACAAGCCGGAAGGCGCTGATGATGGCAATCTGCGCGAGGTTGGTATCGGCTCGCAAATTCTGCTCACCCTGGGCGTTCGTGAGATGATTCTGATGTCCAATACCGAGCACGCTTTTATTGGTCTCGAGGGCTATGGTCTTACAGTGGTCGGGCATCAGGCCCTCGACGTGGATGGATCTTGACGTGGCCAGCGCACCCAAGGTTCTGATCGTCGAAGCGCGGTTCTACCCGGACATTGCCGACGAGCTGGCGCGCGGGGCCATGGCGGCTCTCGACGGCGCCGGCGCGACCTTTGAGCGTATTGCCGTGCCCGGCGCGTTTGAGATCCCCGGCGCCATCCGCTTCGCTATCGAGAGCGAGGCTTATGACGGCTTTGTCGCTCTGGGCTGCGTGATTCGCGGCGAAACCACCCATTACGACTATGTTTGCGGTGAAAGCGCCCGGGGCCTGAACGATTTGGCCCTGACCCACTGTGCCGCCATCGGCTACGGCATTCTGACCTGCGAGAACCGCGAACAGGCCATGGCCCGGGCTTTGGTCGGTGAGCGCAACAAAGGCCGCGATGTGGCCGAGGCCTGCCTGGCCATGATCGCTTTGAAGGAGAAATTCGGCCTATGAGCGACGCCGCCCCTGATAGCCCGCCCAAGAAGCGGGTTGATCGCCGTACCGCCGCGCGCATTGCCGCCGTTCAGGCGCTGTACCAAAGCGATATGAGTGATGACAGTACCATCGACGACATTATTGCCGAGTTTACCGAGTATCACCCCCGGGTCGAGAACGACGAGGCGCCGCCGCTCAAGGTCGATCCGACCCTGTTCGCCGATATAACCAGGGGCGCCGCCGACCGTCTTGAGGAGGTTGATGCTCTGATTACCACCGCCTTGGTCGATGGTTGGACCATAGACCGGCTCGAGGCCTTGTTGCGGGCAGTGCTACGGGCCGGGACCTTCGAACTGCTGGCGCGGCCCGAGACCCCGGCGAAAGTCATCATCAATCAATATATCGATGTCGCTCATGCGTTTTTCGGGCGCGGTGAGCCGGGATTCGTCAATGGCGTACTCGACCGATTGGCCCACCGGCTTCGCGCCGGTGAACTCACGTCGGCCCCTGAGCCGGCCGCCAAAGAGACTGGGTAGGTGGACGAATTCGCCCTGATCGCGGAACTTCTGGCGCCGCTTGCCAAGGCTGAACCCGGCGCTTTCGATCTCACGGATGACGCCGCGCTGATCAACCTGTCCGATGGCCACCGATTGGTGGTGACCAAGGATATGCTGGTCGCCGGGGTGCATTTCATGGCCGATGACGCGCCAGGCCTGGTGGCACGCAAGCTGCTGCGGGTCAATCTCTCCGATCTCGCCGCCATGGGGGCAACGCCGAAGGCCTATCTGGTCGGCCTGGCCGTGCCGAAGGGCACCAGCGACGACTGGATTCGCGGCTTCGCCGGCGGCCTGGCGGAAGATCAGGCGGCTTTCTCCATTACCTTGATCGGTGGCGACACGGTCTCGACCAAGGGCCCGTTGACCCTATCCCTGACCGCCATGGGCGAGGTGCCGACCGCCATGGCGTTGCGCCGGGCCGGTGCGAAACCCGGTGATGGCGTGTTCGTGTCGGGAAGCATTGGCGATGGCGCTCTTGGTCTGGCGGCCCTAAAGAGCGGCCTTAACGGGGCAGACGCGGCCTATCTTATCGGGCGCTATCACTTGCCCCGGCCACGTCTTGAACTGGCTGTCCGGTTGCGCGGTATCGCCCATGCCGCCATCGACGTATCCGACGGCCTGATTGCTGATCTGGGCCATATTTGCGACGTTTCCGGTGTCGGCGCCGACATTGAGGCGACACAAGTGCCCCTGTCGCCGGCGGCTAAGGCCGCCGTGGCCACCGACCCGGCATTGATGGATAGGATCCTCACCGGCGGTGATGACTATGAGCTGCTGTTCACCGCCGATAAAGCCGATATCGACCGAATTTCCGCGCTGGCGGCGGACCTGGCGCTACCGTTAACCATGATCGGACAGGTTGTCGCTGGTACGGGGGTCACGGTGCGGACCAGCAATGGCGAAGAAATGGAATTTGAATCAATCGGTTGGCAGCATCGTTAGAACAATTCGTGAGGTTCAGTTGACGCATGGCTATTATGCGTTGAGCGCAATTGTCTCGCGGCCATGCGCGACCTAACCTTACTCCCTCAACACGTACAGAAATTGGTGCGGACTGGTTCATGCTTGCAATGCAATTAAACCTAATGTTTGGCTCGAACGCCGGACGAGTATCCAGCGCGGCGCTCTCCGACTGTGCCAAACATACCGGCGAAAGCGGCGGCCTGGTCCACGCCAGTTGCCTGCTGGATCGAAATGAAAAGT
>JAYGEF010000427.1:0-11690 GCA_046582535.1 Alphaproteobacteria bacterium | reverse complement strand
GATGCGCTACATTGAAGTGGCGGATCCGATCGAAAACCCCATGACCCAAATCTCGCTCGACAGCGCCCGTGATCGTAATCCGGACGCCCAGACCGGCGATTATCTGGTCGATGCCTTGCCGCCGATCGACTTCGGCCGCATCGCCGCCCAGACCGCTAAGCAGGTCATCGTCCAGAAGGTTCGCGAAGCCGAGCGCGAGCGTCAGTACGAAGAATACAAGGACCGCATCGCCGAGATCGTCAACGGTCTGGTCAAGCGCGTCGAATACGGCAATGTGCTGGTCGATCTTGGCCGCGCCGAGGCGCTGTTGCGCCGCGACGAGCTGCTGCCCCGTGAATCGTTCCGCCGGGGCGACCGGGTGCGCGGCTATATCTACGACGTACGGCCCGAGCTTCGCGGCCCGCAGATTTTCCTGTCGCGAACCCATCCCCAGTTCATGTCCAAGCTGTTCGCCCAGGAAGTCCCGGAAATCTACGACGGCATCATCGAGATCAAGGCGGTGGCGCGGGATTCCGGCAGCCGGGCCAAGATCGCCGTGTTGTCCAACGACAGCAGCGTCGATCCGGTCGGTGCCTGCGTTGGTATGCGCGGCAGCCGCGTCCAGGCGGTGGTCAGTGAACTCCAGGGTGAGAAGATCGACATCATCCAATGGTCGCCCGACCCCGCGACCTTCGTGGTCAATGCGTTGGCCCCGGCCGAGGTTACCAAGGTGGTGCTCGACGAGGAAACCAAGCGCATCGAAGTGGTGGTCCCCGATGACCAGCTCAGCCTGGCCATTGGCCGGCGAGGCCAGAACGTGCGGCTGGCCTCCCAACTCACCACCTGGGATATCGATATTCTCACCGAGGACGAAGAGTCCGAGCGCCGCCAGGAGGAATTCCACTCCCGCTCCACGGCCTTCATCGAGGCGCTCGACGTGGAAGAGGTGATCGCCCATTTGCTGGTCGCCGAGGGCTTCACGTCGGTCGAGGAAGTCGGCTTCGTGCCGATCGAGGAACTCGCCAACATCGAGGGCTTCGACGAGGATATCGCCGAGGAATTACGCAACCGTGCCCGCGTCTTTATTGCCGAGCGTGACAAGCAGCTCGATGCCGAGCGCCAGACCCTGGGCGTTACCGATGAGCTCGCCGCATTCCCGGGTGTTGGCCCGGAAATGCTGGTTACCCTGGGGCAGCAGGGGATCAAGACCCTGGATGATCTCGCCGATCTTGCTGGCGATGAGCTCCTCGAGATGCTGCCGGGCACGACCATGACCGAAGATGACGCCAACGCCATTATCATGGCGGCCCGGGCGCACTGGTTCGAGGACGAAGACGAGGCAGCGCCGGAAGATGGTGCCGAAGCCGCCGACGGCGACACACCAGCCAGCGCCTAGGCGTGGGAACGGTGAAACCTGACCATGAGCCCTGTCGCCGACAAGCTTGACGAAGACCTGGAAACGCCAGGGGCGCGCCCGGATGGGCCTATGCGGCGATGCTTCGTCACGCGTCGCGTCGAACACAAGGATGCGTTGATCCGCTTCGTCGTTGGCCCTGACAACAGGGTCCATCCCGACATCGCCGCCGCGTTGCCGGGGCGGGGTTTGTGGTTGAGCGCGGAGCGGGATGTGGTACATACGGCCTGCGCTGGCAATCTTTTCGCCAAAGGTTTCCGGGCAGCCGTGTCGGTTGACGCTGATTTGGCCGACCGTGTCGAGGCTCTTGTGGCGGCGCGATGTCTTGACCTGCTGGGTCTGGCGCGCCGGGCCAGCGCCTTGGCGGCCGGCTTCGAGAAGGTGCGTGAGATGTTGTCGGCGGGTCGCGCGGGGGTTTTCGTGGTGGCGTCGGATGCCGCCGACGATGGTCGCCTCAAGCTCGAACGGCGCCATGGCGAAGCCCCTGTGGTGGCCTTGTTTTTGGCCGCCGAACTGGCCCGGGCGCTGGGTCGCGAGCACGTGGTTTACGTTGCCGTGGCACCCGGTCGATTGGCCACGCGATTTGTCGCCGAAAGCCGCCGGCTGGCTGGTTTGCGGCGTGAATTGGACGAAGAGATTCCGGGACGCTCCCGGGCGGAAATGGTTAGGGCAGTATGAGCGATATCGACGAGACAAATGGTGACGACAAGTCGGGTGGCAAGAAACCTTTGAGTCTTAAACGACCAGGCCGACTTGAGCTGCGCAAGACCGTGGACGCCGGTCAGGTGCGCCAGAGTTTCTCCCACGGCCGCTCGAAGGCTGTCACCGTCGAGGTCAAGCGCAAGCGTACCTTCAAGCCTGGTCAGGGCGAAGGTATGACCGAGGTCAAAGCAGCGACACCACCGGTCGAAGCTGTGGCGCCGACGCCTGTCGCGCCGGCGCCCGTACCGGCCGCCGATGATAGCGATCATCAGCCGATCGTTCTCAAGACCCTTACAGCCGAGGAAAAGGTCACTCGCGCCCGCGCGCTTGAGAACGCGCGCGAACGCGACAAGGAAGCCCGTGAGCAGGCGTCCGTGGATGCTCGCGTCAAGGCCGAGGAAGAAGCCCGCCTAGACGTCGAACGCTCTGCCGCCGAGGCGCGCGTACATGAAGAGGACGAGCGCAAACGGGTCGAAGAAGAAGCCCGCCAGAAAGCGGAAGAGGAAGCGACGCGACGGTTGGCGCCCGAGAGCGTGGACGTCGCGCTACGCGCGGCCCCGGCGACACCGGCCGCCGGCCGGCTCGCCGCGGCGACGCCCGAGCGGGCCCGCGGGGCCAAAACCGAAGTTCGCCGCTCGGCCCTGGCGCCGCGCCGCAACCAGCCACGCCGCAGGGCCGGCAAGATGACCATCAGTCAGGCACTGGTTCAGGAAGACCGGACCCGTAGTCTGGCGTCTGTGCGCCGCGCCCGCGAGCGCGAGAAGCGCGCCCAGAGCGGCCCTATCGAGACGATCAAGATCGTCCGCGAAGTGGTGGTGCCCGAGGCCATCACCGTTTCGGAACTGGCCAACCGAATGGCGGTGCGAGGCAACGACGTCATCAGGGCCTTGATGAAAATGGGCACCATGGCGACCATCAACGAGAACATCGATGCCGATACGGCGGAGCTGTTGATCGAGGAATTCGGCCATACCATCAAGCGGGTCAGCGCCGCCGATGTGGAAGTCGGCCTCAAGGGCGATGAGGATGCCGAGGCGGATATGGTACCGCGTCCGCCGGTGGTTACGGTCATGGGCCATGTCGACCACGGCAAGACCTCGTTGCTCGACGCCTTGCGTCGGACCGACGTTGTCGCCGGCGAGGCGGGCGGTATTACCCAGCACATCGGCGCCTATAAGGTTACGTTGTCGTCTGGCGCTCAGATCAGCTTCCTCGACACTCCCGGCCATGAGGCGTTTTCGTCCATGCGGTCACGCGGCGCCAAGGCCACCGACATCGTGGTCCTGGTGGTTGCCGCCAACGACAGCGTCATGCCGCAGACTGTCGAGGCGATCAACCACGCCAAGGCAGCCGAGGTGCCGATCATCGTCGCGATCAACAAATGCGACCTGCCCGCCGCTGACGTCACCAAGGTGCGCAACGATCTGTTGCAGCATGACCTGGTGGTCGAGGAACTGGGTGGCGATATTTTGTCCATCGAAGTCTCGGCAACGGCGGAGACCAATCTCGACAAGCTCGAGGAAGCGATCCTGCTGCAGGCTGAAATCCTCGATCTCAAGGCCAATCCGGATCGCGCCGCGGAAGGCGTGGTGGTTGAAGCTGAACTTGATCGTGGCCGTGGCGCCGTTGCCACGGTGCTGGTCCAACGCGGCACGCTGAATATTGGCGACATCGTGGTTACCGGTAGCGAATGGGGCCGGGTGCGCGCGCTGCTCGATGATCGCGCCGAACCGATCGATACCGCCGGGCCCGGAACGCCGGTGGTCATTCTCGGCCTCGGCGGTGTGCCCACGGCGGGCGATGACGTCATCGTCGTCGACAGTGAACGCCGGGCGCGCGAAGTGGCGGCCTATCGTCAGGCGCAGCTGCGCGAAGTCCGCACCGCGGCTGGCGCCCGCAGCACGCTCGAACAAATGTTCACGGATATCGCCGAAGGCAAGACCGACACTCTGCCGGTGGTGATCAAGACCGATGTCCAGGGTTCCATCGAAGCGATTACCGGCAGTCTGAATAAGCTGGCGACCGATGAAGTCGCGGTCAACCTGCTGCACGGTGGCGTTGGCGGCATCAACGAATCTGATATTACCCTGGCCCAGGCATCTGGCGCGGTGGTTATCGGTTTCAATGTCCGGGCCAACGCCCAGGCTCGCAAACTTGCCCAGCGCGACAACGTGGAGATCCGCTATTACTCGGTGGTCTACAACCTCATCGACGACCTCAAGGCATCGCTCAGCGGCATGCTGGCGCCGACCTTGCGTGAGCGCATTCTCGGCAATGCTCAGGTGCTCGAGGTGTTCGATATCTCCAAGATCGGCAATATCGCCGGCTGCCGGGTTACCGACGGGCTAATCAAGCGGACCTCCAGCGTTCGCCTGCTGCGCGACGAGACCGTGATTTACGAAGGCAAGCTGTCGGCGCTCAAGCGCTTCAAGGACGATGCCCGGGAGGTCAAGGACGGCCTCGAATGCGGTATCGCCTTCGAGAACTATCACGACATTCTCGAGGGCGACATTATCGAAGCCTACGAAGTCGAGGAAATCGCCCGTACCCTGTAGGTGAAGCCCGGCGGTTAGGTGGACCCGGTTTGGCCGGGCAAAGGCGGCAGACCCATGACCAAGACTCCCAGCAAAGCCCCCGGCCAGCGGCAACTTCGGGTCGGCGAGGAAATACGCCACGCCCTCTCCGAGGTGTTAGCCCGGGGCGAACTGCGCGATCCCGACCTCATCGATGTCTCGCTCACCGTCTCCGAGGTTCGTATCAGTCCGGACTTGCGCAACGCCACGGCTTTTGTAGTGCCGCTTGGCGGTGCCATGGGCGGTCAGAGTCGTGATATGGCTCTTTTGTTGGCGGCGTTGCGCCGCGCCGCGCCGTTTTTGCGCGGCTGTCTCGGGCGGGTCGTAAAACTCAGAAACACCCCGGCACTCAGTTTCCAGGCGGATACCTCGTTCGACGAGGCCAGTAAAATTGACGCCCTGCTGCGGCAATCAACGCGCCCCGTCAGGGATGACGAAGAGGCCGACGACAGCCTTGGCTCGTAAACGCAAGGGTCGGCCGATCCATGGCTGGCTCAATATCGACAAGGCGTCGGGTCTGACCTCGGCACGGGTGGTCGCCCAGGTGCTCAAGCTGACCGGCGCGGCCAAGGGCGGCCACGGCGGCACCCTCGATCCCATGGCCACGGGAGTCCTGCCCATCGCCCTTGGCGAGGCGACCAAGACCGCGTCCTACGCCATGGATGGCTACAAGACGTATCGTTTCACCCTGCGCTGGGGCGAGGCCCGCGATACCGACGACGCCGAAGGCGCGGTGACCGAGACCAGCGAGGTGCGACCAACCGAAGACGCTGTCCGGGCGGCGCTGGCGGGCTTCACCGGTGTCATCGATCAGGTGCCGCCGGACTACGCCGCGGTCAAGATCGACGGCCGCCGGGCCTACGACCTGGCGCGCCAGGGCGAGGCGGTCGAGCTGGCGCCGCGTCCGGTCACCATCCACCGCCTCGAGCTCATGGCCATGACCGACGAGGACCATGCGGTGTTCGAAGTCGACTGCGGCAAAGGCACTTATGTCAGGGCCCTGGCCCGTGATCTCGCGGTCACTCTCGGCACCCTCGGGCACCTCTCGGAACTGCGCCGAACACGGGTCGGAAAATTTCTCGAAAGGGATGCAATTTCGCTAGATAAACTGGGCGACCTGATGCATAGTGCCGCGCTCTCGGAGCACCTGAGACCGGTGGAGACCGCGCTGGACGACATCCCGGCGCTGGCCATGACCGAATCGCAAGCGACCCGTCTCTCACAGGGACAGGTCGTACAGGTGCTCGGCACCGAACCCGGACTAGTTCGTGTTACCGCCGATGATCGGCTGGTGGCGCTTGCCGAGGTTAACGACGGTGATGTCCGTCCGGTGCGTGTATTCAACCTCTAGACTTGGAGTAGCCGATGTCGATTTCCGCCGAGCGCAAGGCTGCGCTCATTACCGAGTATGCCGTCGTTGACGGTGATACCGGGTCTCCCGAAGTACAGATCGCCGTATTGACCGAGCGTATCGTCAATCTCACCGAACACTTCAAGACCCATAAGAAGGACCGCCATTCGCGTCGCGGGCTGCTGATGCTTGTCAGCCGCCGACGCCGGCTCCTGGACTATCTCATTCGCATTAACAACGATCGCTACAAGTCGATCATCCAACGATTGGGACTGCGTCGTTGAGGCCAACGGCGGGCGTCTTCGCCTGGCCGTTCCTCTATTGCGTCCGGAACTCCGCCGCGAGAATTCGTCTCGCCGCGGGGACTGCGGGCATGGGCTTCGCGCTCTGGACGCGACTACAAGCATCAAACTGAAAACGGCGGGCCGATAGGCGGCCCGCCCGGTAGGAAGGAACAGAAATGTTTAATATCATCCGTAAGGAAATCATGTGGGGCGGTAAGCCCCTGGTCATGGAAACCGGGCGTATAGCCCGACAGGCCGATGGCGCCGTGCTGATCAGCTACGGCGAGACCGCCGTGCTGTGCACCGCCGTGGCTCAGAAACAGCCGCGTGTCGGCCTCGATTTTTTCCCGTTGACCATCAACTATCAGGAAAAAGCTTTCGCCGCCGGCAAGATTCCAGGCGGCTTCTTCAAGCGCGAAGGCCGCCCCGGCGAGAAGGAGACCCTGGTCTCGCGGCTCATCGACCGGCCGATCCGCCCGCTGTTCGCCAGCGGCTTCAAGAACGAGACCCAGGTCATCTGCACCGTGCTGTCTCACGACCTTGAGAACGATCCCGACGTGGTCGCCATGGTTGGCGCCTCGGCGGCGCTGACCATCTCCGGCATCCCGTTCCTCGGCCCCATCGGTGGCGCTCGGGTCGGTTTCATCAACGGTGAATACGTGCTCAACCCGACCGCCGACGAGCGCGAGGAAAGCACTCTGGATCTCATGGTCGCGGGCACCACTGAAGGCGTCATGATGGTCGAATCCCAGGCCAGCGAGCTGTCCGAGGACGAAATGCTCGGCGCTGTGATGTACGGCCACCGCGAAATGCAGGCGGTGGTCGACATGATCATCGACCTCGCCGAGGCCGCCGCCAAGGAGCCCTGGAACGTGCCCGAGGAAGACCCCGCCATCGCCCCGGCTAAGGTCCGCTTCGCCGAGATCGCCGAAGCCGACCTGCGGGCCGCCTATGGCGAGCAGGTCAAGCAGACCCGGACCGACAAGTTGGCCGCGGTGCGCACTGCGGCGACCGCGACCTTCGAGGCCGAGGGCCTTGATACTGCCATGATCAACGGCCTGTCCAAGTCCCTTGAGAAGAGCATCGTGCGCGGCAGTATCATCGAGACTGGCGTGCGCATCGACGGCCGCGACACCAAGACCGTGCGGCCCATCGTCAGCGAAGTCGGCGTCCTGCCCCGGGCCCATGGCAGCGCCCTGTTCACCCGTGGCGAGACCCAGGCGCTGGTGACGTCGACGCTCGGTACCGGTTCGGACGAGCAGATCATGGATGTGCTCGAGGGCGAGTATCGTGAACACTTCATGCTGCACTACAACTTCCCGCCCTATTCGGTGGGTGAGGCCTCGTTCATGCGCTCTCCCGGGCGCCGTGAGATCGGCCACGGCAAGTTGGCGTGGCGGGCCATCCGGCCGTTGCTGCCGAGCAAGGAAGACTTCCCCTACACTATCCGCGTGGTCTCCGAGATCACCGAGTCCAATGGTTCGTCGTCCATGGCCACCGTGTGCGGCGCTTCGCTGTCGCTGATGGATGCCGGTGTCCCCCTGTCGCGTCCCGTTGCGGGCATCGCCATGGGGCTGATCAAGGAAGACAACGGCATCGCCGTGCTGTCCGATATCCTGGGTGACGAGGATCATCTCGGCGACATGGACTTCAAGGTTGCCGGTACCGAAAAGGGCATCACCTCGCTGCAGATGGACATCAAGATCACCTCGATCACCGAGGACATCATGCACACCGCCCTGGCCCAGGCCAAGGACGGCCGTCTGCACATTCTCGGCGAGATGGTTGGGGCGCTTGCGTCGTCCCGTGATGGCGTCAGCCAGCACGCGCCGCGCATCACCACCATCCATATCCCCAAGGACAAGATCGGCGAGATCATCGGCCCAGGGGGCAAGATCATCCGCGAGATCTGCGAGACCACCGGCACCAAGATCGACATCGAAGACGATGGTTCGGTCAAGGTGGCGGCGACCGACGCCGACGCGACCGAAGCCGCGATCCAGCGTATTCGCGACATCATCGCCGAGCCCGAGGTTGGCGTGATCTACAGCGGCAAGGTCGTCAAGATCCTCGACTTTGGCGCCTTCGTGAACTTCATCGGCAGCCGCGATGGACTGGTTCACATCAGTGAGCTGGCGCCCCAGCGGGTCAACGCCGTGACCGACATCCTGTCCGAGGGTGACGTGATCAAGGTCAAGGTCCTGGCCATCGACGACCGCGGCAAGGTTCGCCTCAGCCTCAAGGCCGTCGACCAGGAGACCGGTGAGGACCTCACCGCTAAGACGGACGACGCGCCCGCCGCCGAAAACCAGGCGGACTAAGCAGATGCCATCCGGGCCGGCCAGTTTGCGCCGGCCCGGATGAGCTTGCTTCCTTTGCACAACCCATTACGACGCGCATGGTCATGACGTCGCGCATGGGCTTTGATTTGCCGCCGATTATCGGCCATCGCGGGGCCGCCGCCAGCGCGCCGGAAAATACTCTGGCGGGGTTCCGCCGGGCCGCCGAGATCGGTGTGCCCTGGGTCGAGTTCGACGTCCAGCTTAGTGGCGACGGCCAGTGCATCGTATTTCATGACGACAAGCTCGACCGCACCACCGATGGCAGCGGTTCGGTCGATAATACTCATTACAAAGACATCCGCGACTTGGATGCGGGATCCTGGTTCGCGACGGAATTCGCCGGCGAGCGGGTCTCCCTGCTGAGCGATGTCCTGACGCTGCTGCTTGACCTCGGTATCCGGCCCGACATCGAAATCAAACCCACGGCCGGCCGCGAAGCCGAAACCGCGCGCGCCGCGCTGACCGAGGCTGGTGCCCTGTGGCCGGCCGACCAGCCGCCGCCACTGATCACCAGTTTTCGCCATGAATGCCTGGTGGTTGCCCGCGAGATCGTGCCCCACTGGCCGCGCGGTCTGCTCACCTTCCGGTTCCCCAGGGATTGGCGGGCTCAGCTCCAGGCGCTCGATTGCCAGGTTTTGGTTTGCCATCACGATAAACTCAGCCGCCGGCGGGTTGCCGAGGTTGTCGAGGCGGGCTATCCACTCATTGCCTTTACAGTCAACGCGCGGCGCCGGGCGGCCAATTTGCTGGCCTGGGGCGTGTCATCGGTTATCAGCGACGGGCCCGAGAATTTGCTGTCATTAGTGGATAAAAGTTATAGCCTTGGCGGCTCGCGAATCCAGCGAGATGGTTGAACAAATGGTACGGCTTTGATGACCGGAAATAACGGATTGATGGACGGCAAGCGTGGCCTTGTCATGGGCGTGGCCAATGACCGCTCGATTGCCTGGGGGGTTGCCCGGGCCTTGAGCGAACAGGGCGCCGAACTGGCGTTTTCCTGTCAGGACACTTTCCGCTCCAGGGTCGAGCCCCTGGCGACAAGCGTCGCCTCGGATATAGTGCTGGATTGCGATGTCAGCGACCCGGCCAGCATCGACGCTGTCTTCGCCACCCTGGCCGAGGACTGGGACGGGCTTGATTTCGTCATTCACGCCATCGCCTATTCCGACCGGGAAGAGCTCAAGGGCCAATACGTCAACACCTCGCGGGACAACTTCCTGCGCACCATGGACATCTCGTGCTACTCGTTTACCGCCGTGGCCGGTAAGGCGGCGGCGATGATGAATGACGGCGGCAGCCTGATCACCTTGACCTATGTGGGGTCCCAGCGGGTGATGCCCGAATACAACGTCATGGGCGTTGCCAAGGCGGCGCTTGAGGCCAGCGTGCGGTACCTCGCCGCCGACCTTGGGCCGAGCGGAATTCGGGTCAATGCCCTGTCCGCCGGGCCCATGCGGACCCTGGCCGGTTCGGGCATTTCGAGCGCGCGCTATATATACAAATGGGCCGAGGAAAACGCCCCGCTGCGGCGCAGTCTGGACCTTGCCGAGGTCGGCGCTTCCGGGCTTTATCTGGCCAGCGATCTGTCGAGCGCGGTGACCGGCGAGGTCCATTACGTGGACGCCGGCTACAACCTGGTCGGTATGAAGGCCATACCGGAGTCGATGATGCAGCCGCCGCCGAAACCGGTGGTCGAGGTGCCCCTGGACGAGGACTTTCAGTACACCGCCCGCGATCCCAGCTTTGCCTATGACGACATCATCAGATGCGCCAAGGGCAATCTGTTCGGGCCGAAGAATGCCCGCCTACCCATGCCGCCCATGTTGATGTTCGACCGCATTACCGAGGTCAACGAGACCGGCGGCGAGTCGGGCAAGGGCGAAATCATCGCCGAGCTCGATATCAAATCGAATCTGTGGTTCTTCGGTTGCCACTTCGTGTCCGATCCGGTGATGCCCGGCTGCCTCGGGCTCGACGCCCTGTGGCAGATGTTGGGGTTTTATCTCGGCTGGCTCGGCTGTCCCGGCCGTGGACGGGCGCTTGGCGTCGGCGAAGTCAAGCTGGCCGGTCAGGTGCTACCAGCCGGCCGGTTGGTGCGTTATCATGTGGAACTTAAACGAGTGATACAGCGCAAGCTTGTCCTCGGCATCGGCGACGGCACCATGACCCTTGATGGCGAGATCGTCTATCAGGCAAAGGGCCTTAAGGTTGGCTTGTTCGCGGCCGACGATCAGGAGGAAAGTTGATGAGACGGGTTGTGGTTACCGGCATGGGCGTTATCTGCCCCATCGGCAATAGCCTCGACGACGTTACCGACGCCCTGCGCGAAGGGCGCTCGGGCGTTGAGTTCTGCCAGGACTACGAGGACCACGGCTTTCGCAGCCACGTCCACGGCTCGCTCAAAATCGACCTCGACGAGGCGGTCGACCGCAAGCTCCGGCGTTTCATGGGCGATGGCGCGGCCTATAACTACCTCGCCATGGCCCAGGCCATCGAGGACTCGGGTCTGGCCGAGGACCAGGTTTCCAATGTGCGCACCGGTATGGTCATGGGCTCCGGCGGCTCGTCGACCCAGAATTTATTGCTGTCGACCGACACCCTGCGGGAGAAAAGCGCCAAGCGGGTTGGGCCGTTCATGGTGCCCCGGGTGATGTCGAGCACCAATTCGGCGACCCTGGCGACGCCGTTCAAGATCAAGGGTTCGAGCTATTCCATAAGCTCGGCCTGTTCGACCAGCGCCCATTGCATCGGACACGCCGGCGAGCTCATTCAATGGGGCAAGCAGGACGTCATGTTCGCCGGCGGCGGCGAGGAACTGCACTGGACCCTGACCCTGCTGTTCGACGCCATGCCGGCGCTGTCGTCGAGCTATAACGACACGCCCGAGCGCGCCTCGCGGCCCTACGACGCCAACCGCGACGGCTTTGTCATCGCCGGCGGCGGCGGCGTGCT
This sequence comes from Alphaproteobacteria bacterium, assembly GCA_046582535.1. Classification (GTDB taxonomy): domain Bacteria; phylum Pseudomonadota; class Alphaproteobacteria; order JAAXGF01; family JAAXGF01; genus JAYZAP01. Next base: position 93 of record JAYGEF010000427.1, on the reverse strand, counting down.
GGTGCTCGAGGAACTCGACCATGCCCGCGACCGCGGCGCCAGGATCTATGCCGAACTGGTCGGCTACGGCGCCACCTCCGACGGCTACGACAT
>JAYGEF010000426.1:0-4603 GCA_046582535.1 Alphaproteobacteria bacterium | reverse complement strand
GAGAAAAACCAATGAGTTCGGTTTTTCGAACATCGAGTACGCTCAAGCGGACATCATGGAGCTAGGTGGCCTCGGGCGGCAATTTGATCTCATCGAATGTAGTGGCGTCCTTCACCATCTTGGCGATCCACTGGCCGGCTGGCGGGTCTTGGTGGGTCTTTTGCGCCCGGGAGGGATCATGAAAATTGGCCTATATAGCGAGATTGCACGCCAGGATATTCTTCGTGGCCGTTCCCTGATTGCCGAGAAGGGCTATTCGACGTCTCCTGAGGATATTCGCCGAAGTCGACAGGACATCATAACCATGGGTGAAGACGGAAATCCGACGATGGCAAAGATATGCAACAGGGTAGACTTCTTCAACCTAAGCAATTGCCGTGATCTTCTCTTTCACGTTCAAGAGCACCGATTTACACTGCCACAGATCGAGGCGGCTCTAAAGTCTCTACATCTGAAGTTCCTCGGGTTCGAAATGCGGGACCAAAGAGCGCTGAAGCAATTCAAGGAGTCTCACCCGAGCAGCAATGCGCTAACTTCGCTCTCCCTGTGGCATAAATTTGAGCTTGATAATCCCGATACATTCATCGGCATGTATCAGTTTTGGTGTCAAAAATCATGACTGGATGCAAAACTCACCCAAGCCCCAACCCGAGCAACCGTCCCCCCCGATGACAGCCGCCGTATCCGTCATGACCGCAACTTGTCTCATGAATTAGGCGCCCGAGCCGTGGTCCGTAAACCATGGTATCCAAAATTTCTCAAATAATAAATAGTCACATCCTAGATCGGCGTAGTGCTCAATTCATACATGTGCAGTAGCGCACCTCTTCTTATCCCGTCGTCCCGCAATTTCCCGCAGCAACTCACTTACTGCGGGACAGCAGGAGAGATGTAATTTTTGCGTCCGCACCGTCCGCACCGTCCGCAACCATGGATTCACCAGTGTTATTGAGGACGGTAGTGCTATCCGCCAGTTCGCCGTTTGCGTCCGCTGGCCGGGGTACCGTCCGCAGGGAGGTACCGCTGGAACCGTTGGCCAACACTGTCTTTTCCGGACTTGCAGACGGTGTGGACGATGCGGACGGTTTCCTCGATGAGATTTCTGGCGAACAGAAAATCTGGATGGTCCGCGTCCGAGTGCGCCCGTCCTTGCTGAACACGATATCGATCCCGATTTTTCGCAGAAACGTGGCGGCTCGGCGCACCCGTCCCGAGAGTGCGCTTGGCGTCGCGGGCCAGGCCTTCGCCCGTTGCATCCTCTCGCCGACCTCCTCGGAAAGGGCACTCAGAAGGTCCGAGGCGGTTCTCGACCATTTCGTCCTCGTGGCCATCAGCGTACGGACGGCGGAGCCCACCGGGTCGGCCTCAATCCCGCTATCGACCCCCTCATCGCGGTTGCTGGCATAGGCCCGCCAGAACGTACCTACTTCCCAGACCGCGCCCTCGCAGGCCGTCACCCACAGCGCGAAATAGGCCATCCTCGGGAGCTTCTCCAGCTTGGTCTCGGGAAGCCGACGAAGCCCGAGCGAGACAGCGTCGAGCAACGCGCTAAGAATTTGCGGACGCGCCTTGTCGAATGCCGCCCACAAGTCCTTTTCGGACCGGCGGCGCTCCTCGGGGATCGGCTCCGGCGTCAGGATGATCGCCCAGTCGGCCAGGTCGGGTCGGGTGACGATGTCCTCGATGCCATTAAGGACCACGGGACGTGTGGCATTGAATAAAACTTCGTCCTGGTCCGAGTAGAGTTGCCGGACGGCAATGCCATCGCCGGTGGCCAGCCTGCACAGAGTGTCAGAAATCCACGGTGGCAGGCCGGACACGTTGTCGAAGGTCAGGACGTATCCATTGGTCGCCGCGATGAATAGGTCGCGATCTTCCCTTGGCGGGGCGCGGAGTGGCGCAGAGTTGGGATCGAGAAGCGCCCGCAGGATGCCGTAGAAGGTGGATTTGGCAGAGCCCTGCTCGCCCGACAGGACGATGACGGGATACGGTCCTTTGTCGTGCAGCACCGCCAGAGCCCAGGCGACGACGAGCACGAAGTCGCCGTTGCCGCTGACGTTGAGGAAGGTCCGTAGCATCTCTACGGCCCCTCCCGAGGTCGGTGTCGGCAACGGCTGCATCCCGGCGGCCCGGCGAAAGCGGACGGGCGGCTCATTGACGATGCGCCAGCCGGCCTCGTCAATCTCGACAGCGCGCCAAGCGTCATCGGTGAGGTCGAGGTAGAGCTTGCCTTCCTGGCCGGCGACTCGCCAAGCCCTGATCCGCCCATAGCCGCCCGCCAGCCACCGCCCTTCACGCGACTTGGCACCAGCGACGCCACATCTCGCGATAGGCGGCTTCCACAACGTGGATGAAGCCGGCGGCGTCGCACAGGGGAGACGCCGCCATGGCGGCGCGCAAATCGCGGCGCAATTCCACAAGCCGGCCGGGAGCTTCGGCGAGCGCCACGGCCGCCGTCACATAGTCGTCGACGCTGTCGGCGATCAGCTCGGCGAGGCCGACCCGCGTGAGGATACTTGCCCCCACCCGGCTAGCGTGCCGGTCGCCGCGGAGGGAAATCACCGGAACCCCCATCCACAGCGCTTCGCATGTGGTCGTCGTGCCGTTGTAGGGAAACGGGTCGAGACCGATGTCGATCCGGTCGTAGGCTCCGAGATGGCCGGACGTCGAGTCGATCCAGGCGTGAAATTCCAGTCGGTCCCCATCGATGCCCCTCTCGGCGAACAGGGTCCGGTATCGCCGCCGGGTTTCTTCGTCCGCGAGGGACCGGTTCTTCAACAGCAGGCGGGACTCCGGCGCACCCTCGAGAATACGGGCCCAGGCCGCCACCGTCGCCACCGTTACCTTCGAAAGATTGTTGAACGAGCCGAAGGTGACAGGACCGTCCGCCAGGGCGGGCGGCTCGGCGACGGCCGGCGCCTCGACTCCCGGGGCGAAGCAGAGAAATCCGTTGGGCAGGCGTGTCAATCTTTCGCTATGCAGGGCGTCGCCGGGCCCTTCCGGATCGGCGATATCGTCGGTCAGCCGGTAATCCATGGCCGACAGGCCAGTGGTGTTTGGGTAGCCGATATAGCTCACCTGCACTGGGGCCGGTTTGCGAGCGAATACCAAGAGTCGGTTGTTCGCGGTGTGGCCCGCGAGGTCGACCAGGATGTCGATTCCGTCAGCGCGGACTCGCTCGGCGATGGTCGGCGCCGTCATTCCCACCGTCGAACACCAGTAGTCCGCCAGGCCCTGGAAACGCCTGGTCTCGTCGTCGGGATTGGCGACCTGCGCGTAGCATAACACCTCGAACCGGCGACGATCATGGCCGGCGATAAGCGGGTCCAGGAAATGGCTCACGGAATGGCATTTGAAATCGGGTGAGACATAGCCGATGCGCAGCCGCCGTTCAGGGTCGCGGTCATGGAGGTAGCCCGCTTCCCGCGCCGTTCCGGGCGTTGCGTGGACGGCCTCCCAGCGGCGGCTCTCGGCGAAGATGTCTTGCTGTGAATAGCGCTCGTCGCTGTTCATGCAGACAATCAGATTGCTGTGCGCCTCGGCGTAGTCGGGCTTGAGTTCGAGGGCCATGTGGTAGGCCGCCACCGCCTCCTCCAGCCTGCCCCGTTCCAGGAGCGCACTGCCAAGGTTGTTGTGCGCGTCGGGGTAGTAGGGCTTTAGCTCCAACTCCCTGTGGTAAGCGGACCCCGCCTCCTCCAGCTTGCCCTGCTCATGGAGAGCAATGCCCAGGTTGTTGTGCGCCTTGGGGTAGTCGGGCTTTAGCTCCAACACCCTGTGGTAGGCGGCCACCGAATCCTCCAGCTTGCCTTGATCTCTGAGCATATTGCCAAGGTTGTAGTGCACCTCGGCGTAGCCGGGCTCCAACTCCAAGGCCCTGTGGCAGGCCGCCACCGCATCCTCCAGCCTGCCTTGCCCATGGAGAGCATTGCCCAGGTTGTTGTGGTAGCTCGCGACACGCGGGTTCGCCGCGATCGCTCTCCCGATGAGCTGCACTGCAAGCTCGTTGTTTCCCACCTGATGCGCGATCACGCCGAGAAGGTGCAGAGCATCTGGGTTATTGGGCTCAGCCGCGAACACCCGGCGATAGATTGCTTCGGCTTCCTGCAACCGGCCAGCGATGTGATGCGCCTGGCCCTCCTTGAGCGCCGCGGCTACGGCCGCCCGGTTCGGGACGGTTAGTTGATCGGTCGGCGTCACTTGTGAGGTGGTCCTACATCGTTGGACAGTTTGGCAGCCAAGTTAAGGTGTATTCCGTTGTCTGATCATGCTGCCAATACCCTGTTTATCACATTCTGTTGCTGCTGTTGAACCTGTGGGGATGTGGGTAAGCCGTCGGGCTTATCCATGATATCCACGGGCAGCCCGACCGCGTAGGCCTCGGCCGGTGTCTGGCCGGCAAGGGCGGAATGGGGCCGTGACTCGGTTCGCGGACGTCGATAGGCTGAATTTTCAAATATTTGTCTTGGGGAGGAACAGCTTATGACTTTGCCAAAAACGTCACGACGGACTTTCCTTGCCACGACCGTGGCGTTGAGCGCGGTCGGGGTCATCGGTGGTCCATTTTCATCCATGGCGCGGGCCCACAGCGGCGGCGTGTTGCACG
>JAYGEF010000387.1:0-15876 GCA_046582535.1 Alphaproteobacteria bacterium | reverse complement strand
CCGTGAACAGAACCGTGCCCTCGATGAGGAAGGGGTTGGCGAAACTCATCATGGCGTCGCCGAGACGCAAATACAGCGCCAGCCAGAACGACGCCGCGGCCATCACGAGGTCGTGGACGGCGGCGAATATCGGCCTTTTGAATTGTACCTTAACCATCGCCGCTATTCATCCGTGGAGGCCCCTCCCATCGCGCCGCGAAAGTACCACAACACGGCACCCACCGACAGGGCGCCGACGGTCAGCGCGGCGGCGGCGGCCATGCCACCCGCCAGGCTCGTCACGGCGCAGGCGATCAGCACCAAATTCACCCCCAACACCGTCCGGACCACGCTGTCATGGCTAAGACCACGGCGCACCGCGCGCTGGTAATAGTGCTCGCGGTGGGCCAGCCAGAATTTCTCGCGGCGGCCCAAGCGGCTCAACAGGGTCCGGGTGGCATCGGCGAGATAGTAGAGCGGCAGCAATAACGCCGCCGCCCACAGGCCCTGGGCCGCTGTCCATAACAACAGCCAGCCGATCAGGTAGCCCAGGGGCACGCTGCCCACATCGCCCAGAAAGATGCGCGCCGGATGCCAGTTCCACGGCAGAAAACCTAATGCGGCGGCGGCGATGATCAAGGCATAGAGGCCGATCTCGCCCGATAGGGCGCCGGCCACGGCCAAGACATAGAGCCCGGCGCCGATACTTGCCGCTTCGGCGCCGGCAATGCCGTCGATGCCATCCATGAAGTTGAACAGGTTGATGAACCACAGCCACAGGAAGCCGGCCACGGCCATGTCGAGCCAGGCCGGCAACAGGCCCTGGAAGACAGCGCCGCCACCGGGAAGCGCCGCCATGCCGGCAGCCACGGCGGCGGCCTGGACCGCCAGGCGGGGCAGGGCGCCGAGGCCATGGAGGTCGTCGCGCCACGATACCGCGGCCAAGACGACGGCGGCGGCGAACAGCGGCCCGTAGAGCATCAAGGTGCCGCCCAGGGACGCCGCCAGGGACCACGCCGCCAGCACCACCGCGACCACGGCGAGGCCGGCGCCGCGCGGCGTCGGCGTGGCATGGCTCGAACGATTGTTGGGGTGGTCGAGAATGGCGCGCCCTTCGAGCCAGCGCAGGACCGCGCAGGTACCCACCCAGGCAGCACCGAAGGCGCCGAGCGCAAACAGGAGAAAGGGCAGCCACCACATGGTGCTGCTTATAGCCCGAGGCCGGCCGAACAAAAAGGTCAATGCAACAGAATAGTTCTGCATGGACGGGGGTTCGGGTATGGTGGCCGCGCCATGATAGAACACAGTGACGACACCATCATCACCGCCGGCCGCGAGGTGCTCGACGAGGGCGCCGCGTGCCTGGGTACGGCGTCGGGGCGGCTCGGTGCGGATTTCGCCGCTGCCGCCCGCGCCCTGGCCGAGCCGGACAGCTTCACTACGGTGATCGGCGTCGGCAAGTCGGGCTATATCGGCCGCAAACTCGCCGCCAGCCTGCTCTCAACCGGCCACGGCGCTGCCTTTCTTCATCCGACGGACGCCCTTCATGGCGACCTCGGCATCGCCGATCACTCGACCCTGGCCATCCTGCTCAGCAATTCGGGAAACACCGAGGAACTGGTCACTCTGATCCCCATGATACGCCAGTTCGGCGTCAAATCGGTGCTCATCAGCCAGGGCCGCGACTGCGCTCTGGCGTCGGATGTTGACTGGATCATCGAGACCACGGTGACCGAGGAAGCCGGCATCGGCCGCCTGGCGCCGACCTCGTCATCGACCACCACCCTGGCGTTGTGCGACGCCCTGATGATGGCCAGCCTGGCGATCAGGAATTTCACCGCCGAAGACTTCCAGCGCTATCATCCGGGCGGCATGCTGGGCCAGAAAATGCGCCGGGTCGGCGATGAAATGCTGCCCCTGGACCGGCTCACCTGGGTGGCGCCGAACACGGGAATCCACCAGGTGATCGAGCAGATGTCCACCGACGGCCAGGGCTTCGCCATTGTCAGCGAACAGCCCAAGGGTCCCGGCGTCAGCCCCGGCGATGTTGGCTTCATCTCCGATGGCGATATTCGCCGCGCGGCCCAGGACCGCGACGGCTTCGCCGCCATGACCGCCGCCTCGATCATGAGCCCGTCGCCCCAGGCGGTGTCGGCCAACGCCTTTGCCATCGAGGCCCTGCGGCTGATGGAGCAGCGCGCCATTACCTCGCTGCTCTGTACCGACGAACGCGGCGCGATTATCGGCGCCGTGCATATTCACGGCATCGTCGCCCGTGAGCTGGGTCTGGAGCCGGCGCGCGGCCAGGCGCCGGACTGACGCGGCCATCCTGGCGCAGCCATGAAGATCTGCCAGCTCTGCGCCGTCGATTTCACGTTCTATCGCTTTCTCCTGCCCCTGGCCGAGGCCGAAATCGCCGCTGGCCATGAGGTGGTGGCGGTTTGCGCCGACGGGTCCCTGGTCGAGCGTCTACGCGGCGCCGGCATCCGGGTCGAGACCGTCGGGTTCTCCCGTGATCTGGTGAGTACCGACCACATCGCCGCCTATCAACAGCTGGTCGAGTTGTTTCGCGATGAGGGCTTCGACATGGTTCATGTCCATACCCCGGTCGCCGCCTTCATCGGTCGTCTCGCGGCGCGCCGCGCCGGCGTGCCTTGCGTGGTTTATACGGCCCATGGGTTTTATTTCCACGAGCGAATGGCGGTGCTCAAGCGTTGGGCGTTCATGGCCCTGGAATGGCTTGCCGGGCGCGCCACCCATGTGTTGTTCACTCAGGCCGAGGAAGACGCCGCCACGGCGCGCCGCCTGGGACTGTGCAAGGGCGGTGTCATCGAGGCTATCGGCAATGGGGTCGATCCCATGCGCTTTCACCCGCCGACTGACCATGGCGCCGAGCGGGCGGCAACCCGGCAATCGCTGGACACCCCGGACGACGCCATGGTGGTCATGGTGGTCGGTCGTCTGGTTGCCGAGAAGGGGTACCCGGAGCTGCTCAAGGCCATGGCCGGGCTCGATGCCATCCTGTGGGTGGTCGGCGAGCGCCTGCCCAGCGACCACGCCAAAGGCATCGCCGGCGAGATTGACGGCGCCCTGGCCGACCCGGCCCTGGGGCCGCGCCTGCGTCTGCTCGGCGCCCGCGACGACGTGCCCGCCTTGCTCCGCGCCGCCGATATCTACACCCTGCCGTCCCATCGCGAGGGCATGCCGCGATCCATCATCGAGGCCATGATGAGCGGCCTGCCCGTGGTTGCCACCGACATACGGGGCGCCCGCGAAGAGGTGGTCGACGGCGCGACCGGGCGGCTGGTCCCGGTGGCCGATGTGGCGGCCCTGGCCGGGGCGTTGGGGGCGCTGAGTGACGACCCCGCGCTACGTGCCCGCTTCGGCGCGGCCGGGCGCGAGCGGGCCCTGGCGTTTTACGACGAGAAGGTGGTCATCGCCCGCCAGCTCGACCATCTCGGTCTCGCCGATTGACGGCGCGCCCTTCCCCGCGTTAGTACCCCTCTATCACAACAGGTTGGGTTTTCATGGCTGCTTCGCCGCGCATTTCTGTCATCGGTCTCGGTTACGTCGGCTTGCCTCTGGTCCTGGCGCTGGCTCGCCATTTCGATGTCGTTGGTTATGACATTGACGGCGACCGGGTGGCGGCGCTGGTCGATGGTGTCGATCGTACCGCGGAGACCGATCCGACCGTGCTCGCGTCGACCACGGCGCGGCTCACCGCCGAGGCGGATGACCTTGCCGGCAGCGATATCTTCATCATCACCGTGCCGACGCCGGTGGATGATGACAAGCGGCCCGATCTCCGGGCCCTGGAATCGGCGGCGCGAACCATCGGCGGCTATCTGGTGGCCGGCGGCGGCGCCATCGTCACCCTGGAAAGCACGGTTTATCCCGGCGCCACCGAGGATGTTCTGGGGCCGGCCCTGGAGGCCGCGTCCGGGCTTCGCGCCGGGTTCGATTTTTTCCTCGGCTATTCGCCCGAGCGGGTCAATCCCGGCGACCCTGAGCACACCCACGACCGCCTGACCAAGGTGGTGGCCGGCCAGACTCCCGAGGTCACCGAGACCCTGGTTGAGGTCTATGGCGCGACCACCTCCGGGGGCATCTACGTGGCTCGCGACATCAAGACCGCCGAGGCCGCCAAGGTCATCGAGAACGCCCAACGCGATATCAACATCGCCTTCATCAACGAGGTGGCGCGAATTTTCCATCGCCTCGACATCTCGACCCACGATGTGCTCGACGCGGCGGCGACCAAGTGGAATTTCCTCGACTTCCGCCCCGGTCTGGTCGGCGGTCATTGCATTGGCGTCGATCCCTATTATCTCGCCCACCGGGCGCGCCAGGTGGGCCATGAACCCGAAGTCATCCTCGCCGGACGGCGAATCAACGACGACATGGGCGCCTTTGTCGCGGGCGAAATCGCCGGCCTGGTTGGTACAGGTCGGGTGCTCATGCTCGGCCTGACGTTCAAGGAGAACGTGCCCGATCTGCGCAACAGCCGGGTCGCCGACCTGATCGCGGGTTTGCGTGCCGCCGGTCTCCAGGTGGATGTCCATGATCCCTTGGCCGATCACGCCGAGGCGGCGGCGATTTACGGTATCGATCTGCTGGAGACCCTGGCGGATGAGGCCGATTATGACGCCGCGGTCGGCGCCGTTGCCCATGATCTCTACAAGGGTTTCGATGGCGCGCGACTTGCCAGCCTGGTCAAACCCGGCGGTTTGATCGCCGACGTCAAGGGCATGTGGCGCCATCTGGCCCTGGCCGATGGCCTGCGCCGCTGGCAACTCTAACAAACAATAAAGTGACGAGGAGAGGGCGCGGATGAGCCGTGACGACCAGTATAAGGACCGGGTGATCGAGGGCATGCAGATGCTCTACGGCAAGGGCTTCCTGTCGCCGGGCGGCGCCCCGGAGGTCGACCTGATGCTCGACGGCGTCGATCTCGCCGGTCTGTCGGTGCTTGATCTTGGCTGCGGCCTGGGCGGCGCGACGCTGATGCTGGCCGGCGAGCACAACGCCGGCCACGTTACCGGCATCGACGTGGAAGCGGATTCAATCGAACGGACGCGGGTCGCGGTCGCGGCGGCGGGGGTCGCTGACCGGGTGACCCTGAGCCACGTTTCGCCCGGCCCCATGCCGTTCGGCGACAGCCAATTTGATGTGGTGTTCTGCAAGGACGTGATCTGCCACATGACCGACAAAGCCGCCTTTCTGACCGAGCCCTTCCGCGTCCTGAAGCCTGGCGGCCGGTTGTTTTGCGCCGATTTCTTCGAGGGCGTCGGTGACAATGGTCGCCATCCCGGCGCCGCGGAATTTGCCGGCTATGTGCGGGAGACCGTGAGCTATGGTCTGACATTCCACTTCGAGCCCCAGGCGGTCTACGATCACGGGCTCCGCGCCGCCGGCTTCGTAGATCTGGAGTTTATCGACCACTGCGGCCCTTCGACCGAGATCAGCCGGCGCGACCTCAAACGCCTCGCCGGTCCCGAGGGCGAGCGGGTCAAGGGTCTGCTCGGCGACGACATGTTTGCCACACGGGTGCGGGCCAGCACATTCCGCAACAAGGCGTTGGAAAGCGGCGGCCTGCAACATTTCCATATGCGCGCGCGGCGACCGGGGTAGAGACTGATGATCGCTAACCAACGCCATTTGTTCGATATTCCCGAGGGGGTTACCTACTTCAACAGCGCCGCCCGTTCGCCGCTGCTGCGGGCCAGTATTGCCGCCGGTGAGGCGGGTATTACCCGCAAGGCTCAGCCCTGGGCGGTCGATCCCCGTACGGTGCCTGATGAGGCCGAAACCCTGCGCCGTTTGTTCGCCGGCCTGATCGGCGCCACTGCCGACGACATTGCCATCGTCTCCTCGACCAGCTTTGGCGCCGCCGTGGCGGCGCGCAATCTGCCGGTCGGCGCGGGCCAAACCATCGTGGTGCCGGAAGCACCGTTTCCGTCCCATCACCTGGTATGGCAGGACATCGCCGCCGACCACGGCGCCCGCCTCGAGACTATTCCCCAACCCGCCGACGGTGACTGGACCGCCGCGACCCTCGAGCGTATCGGTGCCGACACGGCGGTCGCCGCTCTGCCACCGTGCCGCTGGTACGACGGCGCCATCATCGATGCCGAAGCGGTCGGCGCCCGGTGTCGCGAGACCGGCACTGCCTTTGTCCTCGACGCGACGCAAACGGTTGGCGCCATGCCCATGGATGTGGCCCGCATCCAGCCCGATTTTCTCATCGCCTCGGCCTACAAGTGGCTGCTGTGCCCCTACACGCTCGGCTTCATCTATGCGGCGCCCCATCGCCAGGACGGCCGGGGCATCGAGGTCCATCAGAGCAACCATGATGGCGAGGGGTTAGCGCCCGGCGCCCGGCGCTACGACATGGGCGAGGTGTTCAACCCGATCAATCTGCCCATGGCGGTGGCGGCGCTCGAACAGCTTAGCGCATGGACCCCGGCGGCCATCGGCGAGACCCTGCGACCTTTGACCGACCGTATCGCCAAGGCCGGTGCCGACCGCGGCTTGATCGCGCCGCCGGCCGCCGGGCGGGTCGGCCACTACATCGGTCTGCAGTCAGAGGCCGGCTGGCCCGAGGGTATGATCGAGGCGCTGGAAGCAGAAAGTATTTACCTGTGCCTGCGCGCCGGCGCCCTGCGCGCCAGCCCGCATCTTTTCAACACGGCCGACGATGTCGACCGCCTGTTCGAGGCGCTGGATCGATTGCTGTAGATCGCGCCGTGTTGTGCTACGCTTGGTCTCATCCTGAGACCCTCACCTACAGGGAGACGGGCATGACTGAATTCAATGATTTTGTGCTGGTGGTGTCGCGACCGAGGCTGCTCGAAAACTGCCGCGGTTTTGCCGGAGTCGGTATGCCTCATTGCCGGGTTCCCGGCCGAAGCCAGAGATTCCTCAGGCGGTTTGGGCTCGGCTGGCTCGCTCGCTGCCTGTTCTGCGAGACGCCGACGCCTCAATAAGCCGCGCGCTTACCCGGACGTTGTCGCATGGGTGACAGGGATTCACCGGTGTAGTAGCTGGTGCGGCCCGTCTGGGCGGTGATGCCGCGGCCCGCGTAGGAGCGGATTTCATCGGGCATGGGTCGCGGCTCATCGACCGCCAACCATAATCGCAGAAAATGTCGCTTGAGAGCCGGGTCGTCGGCGTCGTCGAAGCCGGTACGGGTGTGGAGCACCGTGTAGTTGTTGATGAAGGTAGCTTCGCCGGCGCCCAGCAGGGTTTCGAACAGCAGATCTTCGCGGCACGCCAGTTGATCGACGCTGTCGAGCGCCGCCACATCGCCGTCGGACATGGGATTGCCGGTCTCCTTGGCCGCCATTTCCGCATAGGCGCGCAGGTGTCGGCAGCTCAGCACATCGTCCTGCCAAGCAAAGACCGGCACGTTATAGGGCGTTATGGGCGACTCGTCTGGGGCCTCTTCGCCGAACCTGTGGAACGGCCAGCCACGATAGAGCGCCTCAAGATGTTCCGGGTGACTGGCGGCGATTTCGTTGTAGATCGCATGGGTGCTGCAATAGCCGCTGACGCCGCCCGTGGCGGCCGGGCGCAGGCACAGCATGCCGATGATGTCGCAGGCATCGGTGTGGGGCGTCAGCTCGACCGAGTTGCGGTAGGCACGCTCGCGGCGGTCTTTGCCGCCGACATTGATGACATGGCCGAGACGGTCGCCGAGCACGCTTTGTGACCGAGCCGTGCCGAAATGGGCGCCGATGCCGAACCATAGGAGGTCGATGTCGTCTTCGGAATATTGGTCCACGGGCAGACCGCGCAGGAAGGCGATGCCGCGCTCCTCCATGACGTCGTGATAAAGCCCGGCCAGGTCGTCGGCCAGGACGCCCAGGGGAAAGCTCTCGGCGGTGATGTCGTCGAGCCCGAGGCCATGGCGGTGAACCTCAGCCAGGGCCTGATCGATGGCGTCGAGATGGCGCTGCTCAAGGGTAAAGGCGTCCTTGTACCAGACCGCCGCCTCGCGCGCCTTCCAGGCACTGGGATGATCGATAAGTTGATCGGTCGCCGCGATTGCCATGATTACTTCCTCACCGTGTTTTCCAACCACTAGCATTGCCGGCGCCATCAGGCAAGAACGAGACCTACTGACCGCCAATCCGCGACAACGCCCATTTCACCGTGGTGACGCCGCCCTTGAGGGGGCCCGAGAGGACAATCTGTTCGCTGCGGCTGTGGGCGCCGGCGTGGCCCCCAGAGTGGCCAAGGTAGATGCTGTCAGCGATCACCAGCATGGCGCCGGAGCTGCGCATGCACCAGCCTTCACCACCGGGCAGGCGCAACAGGGCGCCGGTGCCGTCGGCCACCAGGGACGCCTTGACCGTCGGGTGCAGGTGAAATCGGATGGTGAAGCGCCCGGCGCGGCCGCGGCCGCTCAGGGTATCCTCGCCGCGCAGGCTGTCGCCGTCGGCGGCCAGATAGAGGCGGCGCCGGTGGCTGATGCCGAAGTCCGCGACAAAGCCGTCATGGCTGGCATCGACCCAGGTGGCGCCCTCGTCCTCGAGGCGGGTGACGACGACCCGCTCGGGGCCATGCTCGAGATTGCCGTCAAGATCGACCGCCACGGAATCGGCGTCCTCGACGGCGGCGGTGGAATGGGCCGCGGTGGCGCGCTGGGCCTGGCGCCAGCCGGGATCGCTGCCGCCATGGGCGCCGCAGTTGACGATCAGGCGGTGGCCGTCGACGCTCATCTCGAAGCTCAGGGTGCCGCCGTGGGCATGCGGCCCGGCCAGGGGACCGGGCGCGCCGACGTCGGTAATCACCAGGGCGCGCCGGGCGACCAAACGCTCGAAGCCGCTGTGCGGTGCACTTAAGGGCGGCTGACCGGGGGCGTCGCCAAGGGCCAGGGCGACATGGATCAGGGCCGGGTCGCCCTCGTTTGAATCGTTGAACAGGGCCAGGCCGCCGTCGCCGTGGCGGAAGAACCGGACGATCGGAGCCATGCGGTCGATGGTGGTCTGCAACAGGGTCGGTACCGATTGGCGCCCGGCCATGATGACGCCGCGCAATTCCACCAGGTCGCGCAACACGGCAAGCTGAACCGACGGGCTGCGCGACACATGGCCGCCGTCGGCGCGGATCTGGCGCTCCATCTCCCGTTCCAGCAGGCGCAGCGCCTGGGCCAGCCGGCGGTCGTCGCCGGGCAGACAGAGAGCGGCGAAGACCAGTCCCTTGACGGCGGTAATGCGGGCCGCGCCATCAGGTCCGGCGCTGGCAACGCGGCCGAGATGGCGGGCCTGTTCCGCGAGACTGGTGAGAATCGCCGCGGCGCTTTGCCGGCCGGCGCCGCTCAGGAGCAGGGATGAGTGACAGAGCCAGGCGACCAGGCGGCAGCCCAGCACGTCGGCGCGCCAGGTCAGCGGGTGCCAATCGCCCTGGGCCTCGATCCAGTCGGTGACCAGACCGTGGACCCGGTCGCGAGTCTCGGGCCCGCCGGCCGCCGCCATATGGCGAAGCCAGTGGAAGCCGTGCATGGCCTCCAGCCACCCGGTGCTGGCGCCGTCGGGATACCAGGGCACCGCCGTGCCGGCGGTCACGGTCTGGCCGGCGAATGTGAAGGCGCCATCATTGAGCGCGGCGCCCTGGACGTCATCGCCGGGCCACGGATCGGTGGGACCGAAGACCAGTGCTTCGGGGCGCTTGCCGCGCAGGGATACCCGGTAGAGGGCGGTACCGTAGACCGCGCCCTCGATGGCCTCACGGGCCTTGTCCAACGTGCGGCGGCCCACGCCCGCCGTGGGACGTTGCCCCTGGGGACGGCTAATGGTGCTTTCGTCGGCCACCGGGCGGCTAACCCCGGAGGCGGGAGATATTGTCGCCGTAGGCGCCGGCGTCGCCGCCGAACACGGCGCTGCCGGCGACCAGCACATCGGCGCCGGCGGCGATGATGGCCGGTGCAGTATCGCCGTTGACGCCACCGTCGACTTCGAGATCGATGGTTCGGCCGGTGGCGTCGATCTTGGCACGCAGGGCCGCGATTTTGTCGAGCATGGCAGGGATGAAGCTCTGGCCGCCGAAGCCCGGATTGACCGACATGACCAGCACCAGATCGACCGCGTCGAGCACGTAATCCACCGCCTCGGCCGGGGTCCCCGGATTGAGCGCCACCCCGGCCCGCTTGCCGAGCGACTTAATAAGCTGGATCGAACGGTGGAGGTGGGCCCCGGACTCCGGATGGACGGTCAGAATATCGGCCCCGGCATCAACGAAGTCGGGGATATAGGGATCGACCGGGCTGATCATCAAATGGACATCGAAGGGCTTGGCGCTGTGCTGGCGAAGCGACTTCATCACCACCGGGCCAAGGGAAATGTTGGGCACGAAATGGCCGTCCATGACGTCGATGTGAATGTAATCGGCGCCAGCCGCATCGGCCGCCCGGACCTCGTCACCGAGCCGAGAAAAATCAGCGGCGAGGATCGACGGAGCGACACGAACAGGCTGTTGCATGGCGCTGTAGGTAGCAGGTTAGACTCGGCGCCGCAAGCGCGCCGTGTAGAAGCCGTCGAGACCGCCTATTTCGGGCCAATGACAGGGCAGGGTGCGGAGCTCGCCAAGGTCGGTGACTGCCGCTTCGAGGCCCTTGACCGTGACCGATTCGCGGGTCATGTCCGGTTGCCGGGCAAGGAAGGCGGCGATGGCCTCGGGGCCTTCTTCGGGCTGCAGCGAGCAAACGCAATAGACCAGCACGCCGCCGGGCGCGACCATGGGATAAGCGGCATCGAGCAGCCGCGCCTGGAGCACGGTCATGCGCTCGACGTCGCTGGCCTGTTTGAGCCGGACCACGTCCGGGTGGCGGCGGATGGTGCCGGTCGCCGTGCATGGCGCGTCCAACAGCACAAAGGGCGCGGTTGCCGGCGGCCGCCAGGTCACCGCGTCGGCGCGGATGGTTTCGGCTTTAAGGTTGAGCCGGGCCAGGTTCTTCCTGGTCCGCGTCAGGCGGCCCTTATCGCGGTCCACCGCCACGACCTTGGCGCCGGCGGCGGCGAGCTGGGCGGTCTTGCCGCCGGGAGCGGCGCACAGGTCGATGACAGTTTCGCCGGCGACATCGCCGAGCAGGCGGGCGGGCAAGGCGGCGGCGGCGTCCTGGACCCACCAGGCGCCGGCGCTATAGCCCGGCAGGTCTTCGACGGCGCCGCCGAGGGGCCGCCGCAGACTGCCGCCGGGTAACTGTTGGGCGTCGAGCCGTGTGGCCCAGCCGGCCGGGTCGGTCTTGACCGAGAAGTCGAGGGGCGGGGCGACCAGGTGAGCCTCGGCGATGGCCCGGGCGGTGGTCTCGCCATAGGCCTTGGTCCAGGCCTGCCATAACCAGTCGGGGGTGTTGAGGCGGGCGGTGTCGTGGCTGGCGGTGAGGTCCGCGCCCTCGCGGGAGATACGCCGCAGCACCGCGTTAACCAGGCCCTTGAAGGGCCGGTTCAGGCCGACCAGGGAGACAGCGCCGTCGACCGCCGCGTGGGCCGGGGTGCCGAGGAACACGAGCTGGCAAATGCCGAGCCGGAGAATGTCCCGGAAGCGTGCCGCCTTGGGCCCCAGGGGCCGCTCCATGCAATGGCTCATGAGAGCGTCGATCTGGCCCAGGCGACGCAGGGTGGTGGCCACCAGCAAGCGGGCGAAGGCCCGGTCGCGGGGCTCCAGGCGGCCCAGGTCATCGTGACCGGCGAGCACCTCGTCGAGCGGCCTTTTGTCGCCAAGCACGGTGCCGAGGATGTCGAGGGCGATGGCCCGGGCGGAGATTGCGGCCCGGTCAGATAATGCGGATGTCATGGGCGCGGTGTAGCGCGCCCCGGCGGCGCTGTCGACCGTCACTTGTGCCGATCATGCGTCATGGGCTACAACCGGGACCGTTCGCAGCCCCCATCAAGGCGGTTCCCATGAGCAAAACCGAAGCTACGGCGCCCCCGGACAAGACTCCCGAGTCCACGGCTGATCGCGCGCCGCAAAAGCCGCGGACCAAGCCCGCCAAGGAAATCGGCGGCCGCGACGGTCTCGACCCGACTCGTTACGGGGACTGGGAAAAAAACGGCCGTGCCGTTGATTTTTGACTCGCGACGACACGTCGTTATTGCATCTTACCGTTGTAATTCTTGATATGTTCTAATTTGCATGATACTGTCATCCTGACGAGCGCGTAACATGGCGTTCTAATCCATAGCCGCCGGGTGAAAATTGATGGTTTTCAGGGTTCATCCACGATCAATGATTCACCGGGTTTTACGATGTCTTCTGGTTGTAATTTGTACGATTTAGTTCAACACCCTGGCAGCCGGCACTGAACATCGTCGCGACAATGCGGTTGCCGGCCCGGTGGTGGCCCGGGTGCTGGCCGTTATCGACGGCGACACCCTGGCGGTCAGGGCCCGCATCTGGATCGGTCAGACCATCGAGACCCGGGTGCGCCTTGCCGGGGTTGATACGCCGGAGCTTCGAGGCGACTGCGACGGGGAGCGTGAACTGGCCGTCGCCGCCCGCAATTTCGTCATGGCCAGAGTCGCCGGCGGCGACGTGGTCTTGTGGGATGTGCGGAATGACTAGTTCGGCGGCCGGGTTTTGGCTCGGGTCGAGACCGGCGCCGACGCCGACCTCGGCGTCTTGCTCATCGGCGCCGGCCTGGGCCGGGCCTACAGCGGGGGTGCGCGCCAGCCCTGGTGCTGACCGACATTGTGCTAACATCGTGCCATGGACAGGGTAGTTTTTCTCCGATTTCTCGCGGTGTTGCTGGTCGCCGGTTGCGCCAGCGGTGATCCGCCGCCGGGCGCGCCACCCGAGGTGGCCCTGCCTATTCTGGCCGAGCGCGGCGATGCTGAGGCTCAGGTCAGTCTCGGCTGGATGTATCAGACCGGCCAGGGGTTCGAGCGCGATTACCACCAGGCGGCCTACTGGTACCGCCAGGCGGCCGATCAGGGCAACGGATTGGCGCAGTATTCCCTGGGCGAGCTTTACGCCCGTGGCCTCGGCGTTGCCCAGGACTTCGGCCAGGCTGTGGTCTGGCACCGCCGGGCGGCTGATGGCGGCAACGCGAGCGCCCAGTTTCGCCTCGCCTTCTTCTATGAACAGGGACTCGGCGTGGCGCGCAACTATGACGCCGCCGCCCTGTGGTACAGCCGCGCCGCTAAAAACGCCCAATCCGCCGCCGGCCTGCCGCCGAACCTCGTGCGCCTACTCGGCGACGCCATTACACCACCGACCCTGGTCCAGCCTGATCGACAGGCGGCACCGAACCTGCTCACCTTGGCACCGCCCGAGGATGCGTCGTTCGAGCAGACAACGACGATAATTCCCGCCGTCACCGCCACCGCTCCGGCCCCCATCGGTGACCACTGGGTCCATATCGCCACGTTCCGCACCCGCGCCGCCGCCGCCCTTCATTGGGACATGTTGGGGGCGAGTCATGGCGATATTCTGGCCGGTTTGCGGGGCCGCCTGCTGCCCCTCGATCTTGGCGCCGACGAGGGCGCCTGGATTCGGCTTTACGCCGGTCCTCTGAACGACGGCGCCGTCGCCGCCACCCTGTGCGAGAAACTACGGGCGCGGGCGATCTACTGCGCCGTGGTTTTTTGAAGATCGCTGTTTTCTTAAAGCGCGTTCAGTTGCCCACTCTTTGTATTTACACAGACTGGGGCTCCCGCCGCATAAGCGGCCACCCCCGGTCGGGGGCTGAAAGATGTTAGGGCGTAGCGGAACCAGCGGTCATCGCTTGACCGCTGGCAAGCGCGACCGCGCGTCGCCGACCGTTCGGCGGGAGCCAAGCGGACGGATGTCCGCGCCCGGCGATTGAGGGCAAAACCAAAAAGCAATCGCATGAACCTTTAAAGGTTCATGCGGTTATCGATCAGGTCGGTGACCACGGTGGGGTCGGCCAGGGTCGAGGTGTCGCCCAGCTGATCGTGCTCGTTGGCGGCGATCTTGCGCAGGATACGGCGCATGATCTTGCCTGAGCGGGTCTTGGGCAGGCCCGGCGCCCACTGGATCAGGTCCGGGGTGGCGATGGGGCCGATCTCCTTGCGCACGCATTTGACCAGATCGGCGCGGAGTTCATCGCTGGGCTCGGTGCCGACGGTCAGGGTGACGTAGGCGTAGATGCCCTGGCCCTTGATGTCGTGGGGATAGCCGACCACCGCCGCCTCGGCGACGGTGGGGTGGGCGACCAGGGCGCTTTCCACCTCGGCGGTGCCGAGGCGGTGGCCGGCGACGTTGAGGACATCGTCGACCCGGCCGGTGATCCAGTAGTAACCGTCCTCGTCGCGGCGCGCCCCGTCGCCGGTGAAGTAGAGGTTCTTGTAGGTCGAGAAATAGGTTTCCACGAAACGCTTGTGGTCGCCGTAGAGCGAGCGCATCTGGCCGGGCCAGGAATCGCTGATGCACAGGTTGCCCTTGCAGGCGCCCTCCTGTTCCTTGCCGTCGCCATCGACGATCAACGGCTTGATGCCGAAGAACGGCCGCGTCGCCGAGCCCGGCTTGAGGTGGGTGGCGCCGGGCAGCGGGGTAATCAGGATGCCGCCGGTCTCGGTCTGCCACCAGGTATCGACAATCGGGCAGCGGCCGTCGCCGACCACCGTGTAATACCACTCCCAGGCTTCCGGATTGATCGGCTCGCCGACCGTGCCGAGCAAGCGGATAGACGACCGCGAGGTCGCCTTGACCGGGCCATCGCCCTCGCGCATGAGGGCGCGAATGGCGGTCGGCGCGGTGTAGAAGATGTTGACCTGGTGCTTGTCGCAGACTTCCCAGAAGCGCGACGTGGTCGGATAGTTGGGCACGCCTTCGAACATCAGGGTGGTGGCGCCGTTGGCCAGGGGACCATAGGCGATATAGCTGTGGCCGGTGATCCAGCCGATGTCGGCGGTGCACCAGTAGATATCGCCGTCGTGATAATCGAAAACATATTGGTGGGTCATGGCGGCATAAAGCAGATAGCCGCCGGTGGTGTGGAGCACGCCCTTGGGTTTGCCGGTGGAGCCCGAGGTATAGAGGATGAACAATGGATCCTCCGCGTCCATGGCCTCGGGCGGGCAGTCCGGCGAGGCCGCCGCGACCAGGTCGTGGTACCAGACGTCGCGCTCGTCGTGCCAGGCGATGTCGCCGCCGGTGCGCTTGACCACTACGGTCTTGCGCACGTGGGGGGCCTTGACGATGGCCTCGTCGGCGATGTTCTTGAGCGGAATGGTGCGGCCGCCGCGAACCCCTTCGTCGGCGGTGATGAGGTATTCGGACCCGCAGTCGTCGAGGCGTCCGGCGATGGATTCCGCCGAGAAGCCGCCGAAGATGATCGAGTGAATGGCGCCAATGCGGGCACAGGCCAACATGGATACCGCCAGCTCAGGGATCATGGAGAGATAGATCGTCACCCGGTCGCCCTTTTTGACGCCGATGTCCTTCAGCCCGTTGGCCATGCGGCAGACCCGCTCGTGCAGGTCCTTGTAGGTGATGTGCTCGCTGTCCGCCGGGTCGTCGCCTTCCCAGATGATGGCGGTCTGGTCGCCGCGGCTGGCCAGATGGCGGTCCAGGCAGTTGGCGCTGACATTAAGCTTGGCGCCCTCGAACCAGCGGATCTTTACATCGCCTTCATAAGAGGTGTTCTTGACCGTGTGCCAGGGTTCGATCCAGTCGAGACGTCCCGCCTGCTCGGCCCAGAACCCATTCGGGTCCTCGATCGAGCGCTGATACATCTCGAGATACTTGGCGTTGTCGCAGTGAGCCTTGCTGGCCCATTCGGCAGGTACCGGATGGATGGTTTCCGACATGGTCTAAGCCCCCTTCTCCGTGAATCCCGTTCCCCGCGACGACCGCAAGGGCCGCGATTATCTACACAAATCAGGGCCGACGGCAAGCGCCGACGAAGGACGGGAAAACCGCTTCGGCGCCGTC
>JAYGEF010000380.1:0-8967 GCA_046582535.1 Alphaproteobacteria bacterium | reverse complement strand
GACCTATCCTATAGGCCATGGCAAATGTCGTCGAGCATCAAGCCTGGCGCGAGTTACTTTCACCTTTCACTCGTCCCGGCCATGGGGCAAACTCGTGTATTGAATTGTTAATTTACCAATGGCGAGGAATTACGGCTTGGCCGCGAGCGGCACGATAAAGGTGAAATTCTGGGGTGTGCGTGGCGGCATTGCCTGCCCCGGCCCCGAGACCGTGCGCTATGGCGGTAATACCGCCTGCATCGAGATGCGCTGCGGTGACACCGTCTTGATTTTTGATGCCGGTACGGGCATTCGCCTGCTCGGCGGCGCGCTTATCCAGCAATCGCCGGTATCCGCCGATATCTTCTTCAGCCGCACCGGTTTCGAGCGTATTTGCGGTATTCCCTTCTTTGCCGCCGCCTATCATCCGGCTAACGCCTTCCGCTTCTGGGGTGATCACTTGCCCGAGGGCAAAGGCGTGCGCGACGCCCTGACCGGCCTGATGTCGGACCCGGTATTCCCGGTGCCGATCTCGATCATGGGCGCCAATCTAGAATTCCGCGACTTCGGCACCGGCGAGGTGCTCGAACCATCGGTCGACGTCAAGGTTCGCACGGTCGAGCTCAACCGCGACACGGCGGTCACCGGCTTTCGCATCGAATGGGGCGGCAAGAGTATCGCCTACGTATCGGATCTTATGCCCGGCGCCGGTGGCGATGAGGCCGCCGCCCTGGAAGTGCTCGACGGCGTCCATATGGCAATCCTCAATACAGCGCGTCATGCCGGCGATTGTGGCGACTGGCGCGATTCCTTGGGACTTTGCGACAAGGCGTCGGTCGGCGTCTGCGTGCTGTTTCACCACGACCCCGACGATGACGACGACGCCCTCGACCGTATCGCCGAGGAAGCCGAAGCCACCCGTCCCGGCACCATCGTGGCGAAGGAAGGCTCGACTCTCGAAGTCTAATTCCTAGGCCGACAGAACGTCGAAAACGTCGCCGTCCGGGCGATGGCCCAGAATGTGCTGGTGGTGCCACAGGGCGTAGAACAGCAATACCCAGGCGGCGAAACCCTGACGGCGGCCTGATGCCTTCCCGAACAGAGATTTCACCGCATCCGCCCGGCAGGCCTCGGCAATGCCTGGTTGGCTCGCCACCAGAGGTCCGAGCCGGGCGCCCTTGCGGCCTATCCAGTCGGCCACCGGTACGGTGAAACCGCGCTTGGGCGCGAACGCCTTGGCCTCGGGTTGGCGCGCGGCAAGCCAGCGCCGCAGCAGCCACTTGCCTTTGCCGTCGCGCAGTTTGAGATTGTCGGGCAGAGGAAAGGCCACCGCCGCCACCGCCGGGTCGAGCAGCGGCGTGCGGCCTTCGACGCCATGGGCCATGAGGCAGCGATCCACCTTGGTCAACAGGTCGTGGGGCAGCCAGTCGGCGCAGTCGACCGCCTGGATGACCTGAAGCGGGCTTCGGCCATCGCGGTCCTCGGTGGCTTCGGCGGCGGCGATGCCATCGCGCCAGCCGACCGGCTCGTCGCGCAGAATACCGAGACGGTCGAACACGCCGCGGCCGCGAAACGCCTTGCCACCGCGCCACCAGGGCTTCAGGGCGCTGCGGTAGCGGCCGTAGCCGGCGAACAGCTCGTCGCCGCCCTCGCCGGTCAGCACCACCTTAAGATCATCCAGCGAGGCCGCCAGCTTGAACGTCGGCAGGGCGGCGTAGTCGGCCACCGGATCGTCGAGATGGGCCGCCACCTGGGGCAACAGGGTCCAGAAGTCGGCCTCGCGAAATTCAACCTCCACATGCTCGGCGCCGACGGCCCGGGACACGGCACGGGCTTTGTCGCGTTCGTCGTGGGCCGCCCGGGAATCAGGGAAGCCGATGGTGAAGGCCCGCACCGGGCGGTCGTTGAGCCGCGCCATCATGGTCAGCACGGCGGTGCTGTCGATGCCGCCGGAGAGGAACATGCCATAGGGCACATCGGCCCGTTGGTGAACCATGACGCTGTCTTCAAGGGCGGCGTCGAGCCGTTGTTCGGCATCGGCTTCGCTCCATGCCTCGGGACCGCCATGGGGCAGGGCGGGGCGGCGCAGGCGTTCGACAATCCGCCCCTTGGTGATGACCAGGGTCTCGCCGGGCAGCACCCGGTTGACGCCCTCGAATATGGTCTCGCGGCCCGGTGTGAACTGAAGCTGAAAGAAGGCGTTGCGCTGCGCCGTGGAGACCGTTGGTGTCACCACACCGGCGGCGAATAACGCCTGAGGCTCCGACGCGAAGGCGAACCCATCGGCGGTCTCCGCGTAGTACAGCGGCTTGATGCCAAACGGATCACGGGTCAGAAGCAGGCGCTCGGAGGCGGGATCGTAAAGCGCGATGGCGTACATGCCGCGCATGCCCTCGGCGAAACGCTCACCATCCCGGCGATAGAGGTGGAGCGGCACTTCGCAATCGGAGTTGGTGGCGAAGTCGGTGCCGACCAAGGCGTCGCGCTGCTCGATGTAGTCGTAGATTTCGGCATTGGCCACCAGGGCGGCACCGTTGGGTTCATACAGCGGCTGGCTGCCGGTTTGCAGATCGATGATGGCGAGACGGCGCTGGATCATGGCGAAACCACCGGCCTTGAAACGCCCAGATCCGTCGGGCCCGCGATGAGCCAGGGCGGCGTCAAAGGCATCGAGCATGGACTCGTTCGGCGCCGCGCCGCTGATGCTCATGTAACCGGCGATGCCACACATCAGGCGGCGACCTTTGCAAAGAAATCCAGGTAGCACCGCACCACGGCGGCCTCCGTGTAGTTCGCCTCATAGGTGGTTCGACCGGCCTTCGCCAGGGCGCCGGCAAGGGCGTCGTCGCTAACGATGCGCCCGATGGCCGTGGCCAGAGCCGGGGCGTCCTCGACCGGCACCAGCAAGCCATCCTTGCCGTCGCTGATCAGTTCGGCCGGCCCCGCATGATCGGTCGCGACCACGGGCACGTCATGGGCCCAGGCCTCCAGCACCACGTTGCCCAGGGGCTCGAGGCGCGAAGAGCAGACAAAGATGTCGGCGGCGGCCAACAGCAACGCCACGTCGTCGCGCCAGCCAAGGAACCGGATGCGCGAGGCAACCCCCCGGCGCTGCGCCTGATCCTTGAGCACCTTGTCCAGGGGACCGGACCCGGCCAGCCACAGCCAGGCCTCGGGCAGCGCCGCCATAGCCTCGATCAGCACGTCGAATCCCTTGTTGTCGTGGAGCCGGCCAAGAGCCAGCAGCAGGGGGGCATTGTCCGGCGTTTCCAGGCTCGCGCGGGAGACCGGCGCGGCGCGCTCCGCAGTAACAAAGTTCGGCAGGTAGTGGGCGCGATCAGCGGGCCAGCCCTGATCGACCAGATAGTCGACGATGCCCCGGGTATTGCCGATCAGATGGTCGCAGCGCTTGTAGTGCTTGAGCTTGTAGTAGCCGCCGAGCCGGGCGCAATGAACAAAATCGCCGCGTGGACAGCTACGGGTCGCCCGGTTCATCCAGCTCAACACCACATGGGGGCGAAAGCGCTCAATCTCGCGGCGCAGGCCAAGGCCTGAGCGAATATCGAGAGGGCCGCCGAAACGAACTTCTTTCACATCAATGCCGGCGTGGCGCAACGCGCTGCTGCGTTCCTCGTGGCGGCGGATCACGGCACGCTGCTCAAGGCCGGCCCGGCCCAGGGCCACGACAAGTCGGGTGAAAAATGCCTCGGCGCCGCCGTGGGTGGCGCCGGCCATGGCTTGCAGCACGCGCACCATCAATCGTCCTCGTACCGGGCCTTGAGGTGCGACAACAGCGGGTAGAGCCCGGCGAACAGGGCGATCAGCACGCCATAGCCGCCCTCGCGATAGCCCTGACGCAGGACGTAGCATTTCAGGAAGCGCGAGAACAGCCGTCTGACGTTGTTGGCCAGGGAACCGATGTCGCCACTGTCGCGCAGGTCGCGGGCGCGCATGGTGGAATAGCGGTCGAGGCGGTGGATCATGTCCGAGATATCGCGGTCCACATAGTGATCCATGGGCGTGGTCAGCCAGCGGCGCTCGCCGTTCAACGCGACGCTGGGATGAATGCGCTGATCGCCCCAGCGCTTGGCGCCCCTGGAGAACAGCCGGACCGTCGCCGAGACGCCCCAGGATGCGCCCCAGCCATGACGTACCAGCCGGTCGCCGATGTAGTTGTCGTAGGGCAGCAGGAAATAGCCATGGCGGGCACGGACGATGACCTGGCGGATTTCTTCGGCCAGGGCGGCGGACACCCGCTCGTCCGCGTCGACCTCGAATATCCACTCGCCGGTGCAGGCCTCGATGCCGGCGTTGCGCCGAGGCCCTTCAATCTCCCAGGCGCCTTCGATAAGCTGTTCGGTGTAGCGCGCGGCGATGGCGCGGGAGTTGTCGGTGCACCGGTCGAGCACCACGACGATTTCGTCGGCGAAGGTCAGTCGGTCGAGGCAGGCGGCGAGTTGAGCCGCTTCGTTATGTGCCACCACCAGGGCGGAGAGCCGGGGCGTCGTCATGCCGCCGCACCCTGGCAACGGTTCCACAGGGCGACTGCCGCATCCTCGACCGTGTCCACAGGCAAACTCCCCATGAGGCTGCCGGTGGTGCGGTGGTTGTAGTCGGGAGGGAACAGCTCGGCATAAGGCGTCGCTGTACGGGCCACGGCGCAGTGCGGTCCCCAGGGGCCATAGGCCTCATGGTGGCTGGGGCCGAACAGGCCGAGGGTCGGTGTGGCCATGGCCGCCGCCATATGCATGAGGCCGGAATCGTTGCCCACGAACAGGGCACAGCGGCCCAGCGCCGCGGCGGCGGTCAGCAGATGAGTTTCGCCGACCAGATCGATACAGCGGTCTTCGGGCAGGGCGTCGATCACCGGCTGGGCGATGGCGCGCTCATCGGCGGCGCCAAAGACGGCGATGCGGGCGTTAGGCAAAATGCCGCCCGGCGTCGTCAGGCGCTCGGCCATGGCGATGAAATTCTCGGCGGGCCATATTTTGCCGGCCCGATTGGCGGTCGGCGCCAGGGCCAACACCGGCCCGTCGTCGGGAACCAGCCGTGACGCTTGCGCCGCGTGTTCGTCGCTGACCCACAGCCGGGGTGACGGCGGCTCGGCCAGCTCCATGACCCGGGCCAGTGTGGTTAGACGGTGGTCATGATTGCCGTTCTTGCCGCCATGAACCAGGCGGCGGCGGGTCGCCAACAACCAGGCCATGGCCGAGCCGCGCAGGTCCACCACCAGATCCCAACGCCGGGTAACACAGGCCGACCACAATCCCAGCCAATGGCCGCCCCAGGGGCGCTTGGCCATAGGGATGCGGCGTTCCACCTGGGGTACGTCTTCGAACAGCGGCGCCGCCGCCGGTCCACAGGCGACGGTAAAGGCGGCGTCCGGGTGGCGCTCGATAAGGTGAGCAAGCAGGCCGGTCGACAACACCGCGTCACCGATGCGGGTCGCGGTGATAAAGAGAATTCTCACGAGAACAAGCCTTCGAACTCGGCTGCCGCGTGATCCCAGTCGCGCCCGCGCTGAAATTCCCGGGCCTCGATGCTGCGGCCCTTGAACAGCCCTTCCACCGTAAGCAACAATACGGCGCAATTGGCGAAGGCCTCATCGTCAGGAACCACGAAGCCGCTGGCGCCGTCGCGAATGCGTTCCATGGCCGCTGCCGTGCGTCGGGTCACCGCCGGCAGGCCAACGGCCTGGGATTCCGCCAGGGCCGAACAATAGATTTCGTTGTCGCGACCGGGGTGAAGGTGGGCTCGGGCGAAGCGATAAGCGTTGGCCATGAGCGGGTCGGCCAGGGGTCGCTGGATGATGACGCCGTCACCCTTGAGCGCCATGGCCTTGTCGAATACCGGTTTAATGGCGGTGGGCACTTCGCCGCCGCGAATGCATTTGTCGAGCACCGCCGAATAGACGTAGAGCTCGGCGCCCTCGGTCCGCGGGCGGATGTCCCTGGCCCAAAGGTCGAGGAGCCAGGACAGGCCTGCCCGGGGGTGGCAGGTGACGATGGCGCGGGGCGGCGTGGCCGGGTCCATTTTTTCCGCCTCGCGATAGTCGCGGCCCACGCCGGGCTCGATTACCTTGGCATGGGCTTCCACGGGCGTGGGGCAGCTACGGCGGTGGGTCAGCCCGTAGAACACGATGGGGGAGACGGTGTGGCGGGCGAGAATTTCCGGGTTGGCGCCCTTGTCGAGTCGTCCGCCGGGGCCGCTCATCCACAGGATCCGTTTCAAAGCCACGACCGGAAAGTCGAGCAATGCCGGATTGCGGTAGACGATGAGCACGTCGCAGGCGTTTGGCCGCTCCGATTCCCAAGGTTGCCACTGGACCCCGCCGGTCGTGATCGGGAGGGCGCAGCGATTGATCACCCGAACCTGGTGGCCCCGGCGCTGCAGGGCCGCGGGCAAGCTGGCGAACGCCTTCTCCGCGCCGCCGAGCGGTTGGCTCGAGGGCGTGTCACCGTCGAAGGGAATCGAATCATCAACCAGGATAATGTCCATCGGCCGTGGTTATACGCAATCGTCCTAGACCTTGCCAAGCATTGCCATGGCACGTATAGCCTTGTCATTGCCGGGTGGACGCCCCAAATTTCCGTTGGAAATTGCACTGACATGACGACCAGCCAATATATTCAGCTTGAAGACCGCGGCGTGCTCGCCGTCGGCGGGCCCGAGGCGCGTTCGTTCCTTCAGGCGCTTATATCCAACGATGTCGATAAAATCGCGCCCGATCAGGCGATCTACGCCACCTTGCTGACCGCCCAGGGCAAGTTTCTCCACGACTTCTTCATCGCCGCCCACGGCGACATTTTGTTGTTCGATTGCGAAGGCCCGCGCCTCGGCGATCTCCAGCGCCGGCTGATGTTCTATCGCCTGCGCGCCGGTGTCACAATCGAGGACTGGAGCGACCGTTTCATGGTCGCGGCGGTGATCGGCGACGCTCGTGCGGCTCTGGGACTGGGCGACAGTGAAGCCGCATTGTTTGGCGGCGGTGTCGCCTTTGCCGATCCCCGCGCCACGGCGCCGGGCGCCCGGGTATTGCTGCCGCGCGACGGTGGTATGGCGGCATTGGAAGCGGCGGGACTGGCGGCCGGCACAACCGCCGACTATGACCGCTTGCGTCTCGACCACGCCCTGCCCGACGGCAGCCGCGACATTGTCGTGGAGAAGGGTTTCCTTATCGAGAACGGCATCGACGATCTCGGCGGCGTGGATTTCGACAAGGGCTGTTACATCGGCCAGGAACTCACCGCCCGCACCAAATACCGGGGCTCGGTCAAGCGCCACCTCTACCGGGTCGATATCGACGGCCCCGTGCCGGAATCCGGTAGCGCCATCACCTTCGACGGCCGCAACGCCGGCGAAATGCGCTCGGGGCTCGATGGCGTTGGTCTGGCACTCTTGCGGATCGACGCGGTCGGCAAGGCCAATGGCACGGCGCTCGATTGCGGCGACGCCCGCCTGACCCCGGTTAGGCCGGCCTGGGCGAGCTACTGAATTAAAACATTCCAATTTCGAGGCGGGCGGCTTCCGTCATCAATTCAGGGCTCCACGGCGGTTCCCAGGTAATTTCGACCTGGGCGCTTTCGACGCCGGGGACGGCGCGGACTTTTTCTTCGATCTCCATGGGTAGAATTTCCGCCACCGGGCAGCCCGGCGTGGTCAGGGTCATGGTGATGAGCACCTTGGCGTCGCTGTCGATGGCGATGTCGTAGATCAGCCCAAGGGCGTAGATCGACACCGGAATCTCCGGATCGTAGATCGACTCAAGGACGGTGACGATCCGGGCCTCGAGGCTCTGGTTGTCGGCAGCCGGGGTGGCGGGATCTTGTTGTTCCATGGTCATGGCAGTCTAGCTTTCCGTCGAAACGTCGGCCTGACCATCCATGGCCGCGGCCAGGGTGTGCCAGGCGAGGGTTGCGCATTTCACGCGCACCGGGAATTCGCGAACGCCGGCGAACACGGCGAGCTTGTCCAGGTTGGCCGCCTCGGCTTCGGAGTCGTCCTCGGTCATCAGCCGGTGAAAGCGCGCGAACAGGTCGCGGACGTGGGCTTCGCTCTTGCCCTTGACCGCTTCGGTCATCAGCGAGGCCGAGGCCACGGAGATGGCGCAGCCCTGGCCTTCGAATGCGGCATCGACCACCACGCCGTCCTCAAACGTGAGGAAGATCCACAGCCGGTCGCCGCATAGCGGGTTGTTGCCGAGCGCTATCCGATTGGTCTCCGGCGGGTGGCCGAAGTTCCGCGGCGCCTTCGAATGATCGAGGATGACTTCCTGGTAGAGCTCGCGCAGATCACCAAACATCAGCCGAATATCTCAATTGCCTGACCGACCGCCGCGACCAATCGGTCGGCGTCGTCGGTGGTGTTGTAGACGCCGAACGAGGCCCGCACCGTGGCGGCCAGGCCGAAACGCTCCATCACCGGCTGGGCACAGTGATGGCCGGCCCGCACGGCGACCCCCTGGCTGTCGAGGATGGTGCCGAGATCGTGGGGATGCACGCCTTCCACGGTGAACGACAGAATGGCCGCCTTGTGGGCGGCGGTGCCGATCAGGCGCACACTATTGTATTCAGTGATGCGCTGGGTGGCGTAGTCGAGGACCGACTGTTCGTGGGCCGCGATGGCATCGAGGCCGAGGCTGTTGACGTAATCGATGGCGGCGCCCAGGCCGACGGCGCCGGCAATGTTCGGGGTGCCGGCTTCGAACTTGTGGGGGATGACGTTGTACTCAGTCTCGTCGAAGGTCACCGACAGGATCATCTCACCGCCGCCCTGGTAGGTCGGCATGGCCTCCAGCAATTCCGCCTTGCCATAGAGCACGCCGATGCCCGAGGGGCCGTACAGCTTGTGGCCCGAGAAGACATAGAAGTCGCAGTCGAGATCCTGCATGTCCGCGCCAAGGTGCGGAACCGCCTGCGCACCATCCACGAGAACCGGTACGCCCTTCCCGTGCGCCATTGCGACGAGTTCCTTCACCGGGTTGATCGT
>JAYGEF010000409.1:0-4472 GCA_046582535.1 Alphaproteobacteria bacterium | reverse complement strand
AGGAATGGAAAAAACGCTGGCCCGGTAAGGAA
This sequence comes from Alphaproteobacteria bacterium, assembly GCA_046582535.1. Lineage (GTDB taxonomy): Bacteria > Pseudomonadota > Alphaproteobacteria > JAAXGF01 > JAAXGF01 > JAYZAP01. The sequence continues at coordinate 4,440 of JAYGEF010000409.1, read as the reverse complement.
GGTGAGGAAGGTCAGCAGATCGCGCAGACCTTGGACCGAGGCTTCGCTGCCGCGCGCCAGCCCGTCGATGACGCTGCCGCCGAGCAGATCGCCGCTAAGCTGGGTGTCGAGCTAGTTGCTCAGGCGCACCATGACGAAACTGCGCACCGCTTCGAGGGCGGCGAGGGTCAGGATGGCGCCGCCGGCGGCCACCGACAGGGCCATCAGGGTATCTTCGCTGCGACTTGTCAGCACCCAGTCTAACAGTTGCAGCATGTAGAGCGGGATGGTCAGTAGCAACAGGTTGATGGCGAGACTGTACAGGCCGGCCGCCACGAAGCCGCCGCGGCAGGCGGCGAGCGTACGTTTCAACAGCGGATAGACCGCCGACTGAGTGCCACCCGTGGGCATATGGTGCTAACCCTATGATATCCGGTATTACGTCCTTGAAACTGCTGGATATCACGGCACTGTCCGAGGCGATACCCCGAATGGGGCATGACCCGGGAACGGCTCTGTCATACGGCTCGGAAGTAAAGGATTCCATTGACAATTTCTCACTCAAAATGCGATGTTTGGCCGATTTGCGCCGTCCGTATCAGCGCTGCGAATAATGTTGGAGAGAGTAACGCCATGAGGTTTGCTCGGGGGGCGTCGTTTGTGCCACTCGTGGCGCTGGTGGCTTTTGGCCTTTCCGTCATCGACAGTGGTCGGTCGTGGTCGGCGACACTGGCGCCGATTGCCGCCGTGACCAGTGGGTCCGCAGCCACCACCGTGGCGCTCAGCTCCGACGATGCGGTCAAGAACGGCCAGCCCAGCCAGTCCCTGGTTGCCCTGACCGTAGCCAAGGGCGACACCATTTCGTCATTGCTCATCGGCGCCGGCATCGACTGGCGCGATGTAGACGCCGCCATTGCCAAGCTGCGCCGCCATTTCAACCCGCGCAAGCTGCGGGTCGGCCAGACCATGACCGTGGTTCTCGAGCATACGGCGGGCAAGGCGCCGCGTCTCGCCGCCCTCAGCCTCGAACTCGGCCGCTCGTCCTATGTAGTGGTAGAGCGTCGTGGCGGCCGGCGTTACGTGGCCAATGTCATGAACGCGCCGGTCGGCCTTGAAGCCGAGACCACCGCTGACAGCGAGAGCGGCCGCACCCTGCGCCTTAACAAGGGAGATACGCTCGTCACGCTTCTGGTTCGCGCCGGCGCCGGCCGTAACGACGCCGACAATGCCGCCCGCGCCATTGGCCGCCACGTCAACATGCGCAAACTCCAGGTCGGCCAGGCGGTCACCGTCGCGTTTGACGACGACGATGCGTCCAGCGCCCTCACGGCGGTCAGCCTGCGGGTTGGGCCGGGGGTCTATGTGGTCGCGGCGCGTGATTCCAAGGGCGACTACTGGGCCAATCGTGCCACGGCGCCCTATATCCCGGCGGCCACTGACGTTGCCGCGCCGGTGCCGGAAGCCACGCAAGCGCCACAAACCGATGTGGTTGAACAGGCGGACGCGGTCGCCGAGCCGAAACCCGAAGCGGACGACGGCCGCATGGTCTACCTGATCGAGCGCGGCGACACCCTGACCGACGTGTTGGTCTCCGCCGGGGCCGAGCGCAAGGCCGCCTACGCCGCCGCCGCCGCCATCGGCCGCCATTTCAATATGCGTAAGCTGCGGGTTGGCCAGGAACTGGTCATGGTGTTCGACCCGGCCAGCCTGGCGCTCGCCGCGGTCAGTCTCAAGCTCAAGAAGGGCAAGTACGTCACCGCCGGCCGCCGAGACGGCGTCAATTTTGAATCCAACGTAGACAAGACGCCGCTGGTGCCGTTCTTTGCCGAAACCGTCGGTGAAACCACGCCTGAATTCAGTGGCGCGGCGCCGGCCCTGCTGTTGACCGGCAAGGCCGAGTACAAGTCCCTCCAGGTGCGCAAGGGCGACACCCTGACCACCGCCTTGCTGCGTCTTGGCGTAGTTTGGCGCGACGCGGGCCCGGCCATCGTCGCCCTGAGTCGCCATTTCGACCCGCGCCGCCTTCAGGTAGGTCACGAAATTTCGGCGGTGTTTGATCGTACGGTCAGCGGCCAGCAGGCGCGCCTGTCCGCCATTAGTCTGGCACTTGGTGAGAAATCCCACGTCATTGCCCGGCGCGAGGAAAGCGGCGGCTTTATCGCCTGGCCGGCGGCCGAGGCCCTTGGCGTGGTCTACGACGAGGCCTTGGCCGTGGCCGCCCTGTTGCCGCTGCCGCCCGAGGTCGAGTTGGCGGCGCTTCCGGCGGATACCGTGCACAAGACTTTCGATGTGCGCTCGGGCGATACCCTGATGAAGGCGCTGCTGCGGGCCGGCAGCAAACCGCGCGACGCGGATGCGGCCATCCGCGCCCTGCAGAACCTGTTCGACCCGCGCAAGCTTCGCGCCGGCCAGACCCTGACGGTTTCCCTGGCGCCTTCTGATGGCGTTGACGTCCTCCAGCGCCTCAGCATCGACATCGAACCGGGGCGCAAGATCGAGAGCGGGCGCGTCGAGGACGGTGGCTTCGCCGCCCGGGCCGTGGAAATTCCGCTGGAACGTATGTTGGTCCATACCGGTGGGCGCATCGAATCGAGTCTCTACGTCTCCGCCGTCGAGGCCGGGGTGCCCAACCCCATACTGCTGGAACTGATCCGCGCCTTCAGTTTCGATATCGACTTCCAGCGCGAAATCCAGCGCGGTGACACGTTCGAAGTGATGTTTGAACGCTACCTCGACGACAGCGGCAAGCCGGTGCGTGAGGGCAATGTGCTCTATGCCGCCATGTCCCTGAGCGGCTCGCCCCTGGTGATCTATCGCTATACGGCGCGGGACGGCTTTACCGATTACTACAACGAGGACGGCCACAGCATTCGCAAGGCATTGCTGCGCACCCCCATTGACGGCGCCCGTCTGACGTCCGGCTACGGCACCCGCAAGCATCCCACCCTGGGCTATACCAAGATGCACCGGGGCGTCGATTTCGGGGCCAAGCGGGGCACGCCGATCATGGTGGCCGGCGACGGGGTGATCGAGTTCGCCGCCTGGAACGGCAGCTACGGCAAATACGTGCGCATCCGCCACCGGGGCAGCTATTCCACCGCCTATGCTCACCTTGACCGTATTGCGTCGGGCATCCAGCGCACCCGGCGGGTCAAGCAGCGCCAGATCATCGGCTATGTCGGCTCCACCGGCCGCTCGACCGGGACTCATCTCCACTACGAGGTGCTTCAGGGCGGCAAGCAGATCAATCCGCTCAAGGTCAAGCTGCCCACCGGGGCTAAGCTCAAGGGCGTCGCCCTGGCGGCGTTCCAGCAATCGCGCCAGAAGATCGAACGCCAGCTCGCCGCCTTGCCGCTGGTGCGCCAGGTTTCCGAGGCCATGGCCCAGGCAGCGGTCCAGGCCGAGGCTTGCGGTGAAGAGGCCGCCGCCGTAGACCCGGCGTGCTGACGCCACCGCTTCTCTACGACGGACCCGATGACGCATCCCTGACGGTCGCCCTGGCTCACGGCGCCGGCGCCCCTATGGACAGCCCGTTCATGATTACTTTCGCGGAGGGTCTGGGCGCCGCCAGCTTCCGGGTCGCCCGATTCGAATTCTCCTATATGCAGCGGCGCCGCGCCGAGGGCACCCTCCGGCCCCCGGACCGGGCGCCTGTGTTGCTCGAGACCTGGAACGCGGTGATAGCCGAACTCGGTGGCGGCGACGCCCTGGTCATCGGCGGCAAATCCATGGGCGGCCGCATGGCTAGCATGATCGCCGATCAGGCCGCCGTGCGTGGCTTGGTCTGCATCGGCTACCCATTCCACGCGCCGGGCAAGACCGCCTCGCCGGAACGTCTCGGCCACATGGCCACCCTCAAAACCCCCACCCTCATCGTCCAGGGCAGCCGCGACGCCCTCGGCGCCCGCGAAGACGTCGAAGGCTACGCGCTGTCGCCCGCCATTCGCATCCACTGGAGCGAAGACGGCGACCACTCCCTCAAACCCCGCGTCGTCTCGGGCCGCACCGAAGCCCAGAACATCGGCGAAGGCGTCGAGGCGGTGGTGGGATTTCTGAGTCAACCATAACGGCAAGGTGGTCCAGCCATGACTGACAATATTCGGGTCGTCGAAGCGACACCCAGCGATGGCAAAACCGTCGGCGGGATGGTCCACGCATTGCTTGCGGAGCTGTTTCCCGAGAGCACCGCCGACTTTGATCAGGACAAGATGTGCAGCACCGCCGCGACGCTACTGGCCGGCGGCAGCGGCGTCTGGGGGCTGATTTCCCAGAACGGCGACGGCAAACCGGTTGGCCTGTTGATGCTCAACGAATGCGCCGCGATCTATGCCGGCGGAAAGTTTGGCGAAATCTCCGAGTTCTACGTGGCGCCGAGCCACCGCTCGGCCGGGGTCGGCGCCCTAATCGTCGATGCCGCCGCCGAGTTCGGCCGCGGCCGGGGCTGGTCACGGCTTGAGGTCG
>JAYGEF010000330.1:0-3019 GCA_046582535.1 Alphaproteobacteria bacterium | reverse complement strand
AAGAGCTGGACGACATCTCGACGTTGTTCGCGTAAGCACCGGAGGAGTCGATGATGAATGCGGCTGAGACCCGTACAGGCGGTTGTCTCTGCGGCGCGGTGCGCTTTGCGATTACCGGGGCCATGCGGAGCGTGGTCAACTGCCACTGCGGCCAGTGCCGCCGCAGCCACGGCCATTATGCCGCCTATGCGGCGACGAACCCGGACAATCTGACCTTCACGGAAGATCGCGGCCTCACGTGGTACCGGTCGTCGGACGTGGCCCGGCGCGGCTTCTGCGCAGATTGCGGCTCGAGTCTGTTCTGGAAACCCACGGACAAACCCCATATCGCCGTCGCCGCCGGCAGTCTCGACCTGCCCACCGGCCTGACGACGACAGGCGATATCTTCACCGACGATAAAGGTGACTACTATAAGATTGAAGACGGTCGGGCGAACTGGCCGGGATCCATGTTGAATGAGGAACAGCCGTGACAGGCATTGCCAGCCTACCCATGTATGACCTGCCCGAGGTCCATTGGGCTCTCGACGATCTATGGGTAGCCATTGCCAACCACCTCAAACGCAACGGCGTCGCCGACGTGCCGCCCAAGTTGCTGCACACCCGGCCGCTCCACGAATTATGGATCAATCCGAATTTGTTCATCAGCCAGTGCTGCGGCTTCGACATCGTCAAGACCTACACCCGCTGGCTCCGGCCCCTGGCGACGCCGCGTTATACGGCGCCTGGCTGCCATGGCTGCAACTACCTGAGTCTGGTCATCGTCGCCGAGACCTCGACGGCGGCTTGCCTGGAAGATTTGCGCGGTACGGTCTGCGCCGTCAACGGGCCCGATTCCCATTCCGGCATGAATGCCCTTCGCGACCTTGTCGCGCCACTCAGCGGCGGCCGGCCGTTTTTCGCCGGGGTCAGGGAATCCGGCGCCCACGCCGACAGCATCGCGCTGGTCGCCAGCGGCGAGGCCCAGGTCGCGGCCATCGACAACGTCACCCATGCCCTACTATCGCGCCATCGCCCGGCCGCCGTCGCCGGAACCCGCGTGTTGTGCGAGACCAACAGCGGCCCGGGCATCCCCTTCGCCGCGCGCACGGAAACTGATTTGGATACCGTCGAGCGCATGCGGGCGGCGATTGTCGATGCTTTCGCCGAACCCGAACTGGCCGAGGCCCTCGACGCCCTATTCATGGGCGGCGTCGAGGTCCTGCCCCACGCCGACTACTACGAACTGATCGATTTCGAGCGCCGCGCCGTCGGCCTGTGCTATCCCAAGCTGCAGTAGGGCCGCCTGGATCGTCGCGCTAACCCCGTGCCATCTTGACGTCGGCGCATGCGGCGTCGCGTAGCAGTGTGGCGTCGCTGCCGCTGACCATCAGGCCGTAGCCACGCTCGACCATGCTTCCCAGGCTATCGCCCGGCCGCAGGATTCCGCCCAGGGTCTTGCCGCTGGCGCGGATGCCGGCTTCGGCGCGTTCCAGAGTTTCGGCCACCTCGGGATCGTCGAACTCGCCCGGCTTGCCCATGCTGGCCGACAGATCAAAGGGCCCGATGAACAACACGTCGATACCATCGACGGCGCCGATCTCTTCGATATTATCGACGGTCTTGGCGGATTCCACCTGGCACATGACAAGCAGATTATCGTTCGCCTTCTCGGCATATTCCTTGAGCTTGAGGCCGTATTCCGCGGCCCGGGTCACCGCATAGGCGACGCCGCGAATGCCCTCGGGCGGATAGCGGCAGGCGGCGACCGCGCGCCGCGCTGCTTCAGCATCCTCCACCGCCGGGATCATGAGGCCCTCGATCCCGGTATCAAGCGCCCGCTTAATGTAGACAGGATCGTTCCACGGCACCCGCATCAGGGTCGCCGCCGGCGTGGTCGACACCGCCATCATGATAATCGTCGATTCACTGAGCGACGTAGGGCCGTGTTCGTTGTCGATGATGACGAAATCATAACCGCAAAGGGCGAGAATTTCGGCAGCCGCGGGACTGACCAGATGGGACCAGCAGCCAACCACCGGCTTGCCCGCCGCTATCTGGGCCTTGAGCGGATTATCGCGAAACATGATCTGACCTTCCTGCACACATGCACACAATTTGGCCGGCACGGTAGCACAGTGCCGGGGCGCATCAAGTGGCAGCGGTCGATATTCAGTCGACCACCCGACGGTGATCGTACTTGGCGGATTCCTGGTCGATCAGGCATTGATGGACGCGGCGCAACTGGTCGGCCACATCGGTACGGCCCTGGCCTTCGGCCTGATCCATGGCGTCAAGGATACCGTCGGCCAGGCGACGATGCCCGGGGCGTCCGACATTTTGTTCAGACTTCATGTCCTCATTGCTCATGCGGTACCTCCATGAGAGCTGGCGTCCATCGGGCATCGATTCGCCCCCTGGTCCGTGCTCCTGTTGACGTCCTTAACGTGACGCCATGGTGCAGGCCGCCACGCCAATCCTCTCCTTACCCGGCGGATTTGACGCATCATTGGGCAGTTTGAGGTCTGATTCTAGATTAACATATTGATTTTATTAATCTTAACGGCACGAAACAATAAACACGTGCTATTCACGCTGTGCATTTTGAAGGGCGCGCCATACCCGCTGGGGCGTTGCCGGCATATCGAACGCATGAACTCCTGTTTCCGCCATGGCATCGATAATGGCGTTGATCGCCGCCGAAGGCGCACCAATGGTGCCGGCTTCGCCACAGCCCTTGGCGCCAAGGACATTCGTGGTGCACGGCGTCTCGTTGCGCGACAGATCAATGGTCGGCAGGTCGTCGGCGCGGGGCATGCAGTAATCAATGAACGAGGCGCTGAGCAACTGTCCCGACACCTCGTCGTAGACCGTGTGCTCGAACATCGCCTGACCCAGCCCCTGGACGATGCCGCCATGGACCTGACCCTCGACGATCAGCGGGTTGATCACCACACCGAAGTCGTCGACCACGGTGTAACGGGCAATCTCGACGACCCCGGTGTCGCGGTCGATTTCGACCTCGCAGATATGGCAGCCG
>JAYGEF010000265.1:0-1704 GCA_046582535.1 Alphaproteobacteria bacterium | reverse complement strand
ACGAATTGATCGTCTCGGCGGCGACACCGTCGAGACTGAGTGCCGCCACTTGATCCTCCATCAGCGCGACCAGCGGCGATACCACCAGGGTCAGACCGTCGCCGATCAGCGCCGGGATCTGATAACACAGCGACTTGCCCGACCCCGTCGGCATGACGGTGAGGACATTCCGACCATCGAGAATGGCGGCGATGACGTCTTCCTGCCCGGGCCGGAACGACGCATAGCCGAACACCTCGGCAAGGATGGCGCGGGCGTCTGAGAGGTCTGGCGAAGCAGGCATGGACGGGTCCGAACGAGCGACGGGGTCGCGGGAAAGCCCGCCGTGTCTAGAGCACTTTAAGTTCTTAGGGAACTGGTTTCGTTGCCCGTTCGGCCGCATGTTAGGGCTGCGGTGATTCTTAATCAGAGGTTTGCGACGGTGCGATACATTTTGCTGGTTGTTCGAAAATGGCCCCTGTTCGCGGCGGCGGCCCTTGCCGCAATGGCATCGCCGATTTATGCCCAGGACGGCATCATCAAAACGATATATCATGGGTTTCCTATAATCGGCGTGCAGCCCGACCCGACGGCGACGTATGACGTGACCATCATGGCGCCGCGCCGAGCGCTCGAGGTGATCGTCGAAGGGTTCGACTTGTTGCTGCAAACCTCCCCGCAGGCGGCGGATCTCGCGGCACTCATGGAAAATGGCGATCTGGTGATCGTCTATTACCCCGGCCATTCGCGCAATTTCGCGAGCACCCTGGGCACCGATCTGGCGTACTTCACCTCGCGGTCGCCATTTCAGCAGGGCACCGCCAACGATAAAACATTTACCGTGGTCTTTGGCCGCTATATCGTCAAGTGGGGTGCGGAAGAGATTGCCTTGACGCTTTCGCACGAGCTGATGGGACACGGAATTCAGCATTTGAGAAATAGGCTCGACTCGATGCGTTCGCTCGACACGGAATGCGAAGCCTATCTGATCGAGGAAGATGTGAGGCAGCGTCTCGGCATCGACAAACGAAGCGAAATGTCGGTGCGCTTTCGCCAGAATCTGGAATGGAAATTTTGCGTGTCGTTCAAGCAGTATATGGCGAAATACGAGCCTGACGCCCTGGCGGTATGGGAGACGCTGAACCCCAGTGTGCCGACGCTACTTGGCGTAGTCGCCGCCGAGGACGACAGGTGGTCCAACCAGCTCTGCGGCGACTGCCACGGCGGGGAAAATGGCGGCGCAGAGAAATATGACTGACCGGCGCATCCTTCGAGCCTAAATCCCTTTCCGACCAAAGGGAACAGTTCTTGGCGCCTTCCCCTGATATACTTGCGTGACACGAGGTCTTCCACGCAGCGTACCCAGGATGGCGAACGATGGGGTAACTGGCCTAAATCGCGGCCCGGACTGGAGACTGGGGTGCCGCCGTCTCGCGGCTCTCCTTGCCGGTTTAGCAGCCGTCGGGCTGGGTGCCTGGGCGCTGATCGTATGGTCGTTCGACCGGCATGTGATCCTCGCCGGCATGCTGCTTCTGCTCGGCGGCTATCTCACGCTCGGCGGCGTATTGATCGCGGCGGACTGGATCAAGCGCGGTTTCCACGGCCAGTGACCCACCCCTTGCCATCCCCGGAAGGGGCTGAAAGACTGTTTATACCAAGGGTGGTTAATAATGACCCATTTGACCGATCGATTTTCGCCGCTGGGTAGGAGTGGGGCGCGCCGTC
>JAYGEF010000258.1:0-1828 GCA_046582535.1 Alphaproteobacteria bacterium | reverse complement strand
ATGGCGATGCTAAAGCATCGGCAAAGGTGCGGAACGCGGCCACGGTTTAAGGGGACGCGGTCAAATGGTGGGGCATATGTGCGTTTTGGCGGGCGTCGCGGCGCTTGCCCGATGCACCACATCGCGCGGCGCGCCGCTCCTACCCAAAACACTCAGATGCCCCATCAAATGGCCCCGTATTGTTTGAAGCCGCTCTAGCCATCAGTATAACCGGGTACCGGGCAAATGAAATGGCCCGCCCGCAGTCGGGAACCGCCTTGAAATGACAAAAGAAAATGCCCGTGGCGAACCACGGGCATTTCCCAATTGGTGCGGTCGAGAAGACTCGAACTTCCACTCCCTTGCGGGAACAGCGACCTCAACGCTGCGCGTCTACCAATTCCGCCACGACCGCTGAACTAAAGGCCTATGCGGGAGATAGCAAATCCGCCGACAAATCGCAAGCCGCTGTGATAGCGTAATCGTCATGCAGTCCCCCGAATGGTGCACCAGCGCCGAGCCCGTACCCTATGACCATGCGGTAGCCGAGATGGAAGCCCGCGCGGCGGCGATCCGTGATCAGGACGCCCGGGAGCTGGTATGGCTGCTCGAACACCCGGCATTGTTCACTGCCGGATCAAGCGCCCGGCCTTCCGATTTACTCGACCCCATGGGCTTGCCGGTAATCGCCACCGGACGCGGCGGGCAATACACCTATCACGGCCCGGGCCAGCGCATCGCCTATGTCATGCTCGATCTCAAGCAACGCGGCGGTGACGTGCGCGCCTATGTGAATGATCTCGAAAACTGGTTGATCAAGACCCTGACGGCCTTCGGCGTGCGCGGCGAGCGGCGTGACGGCCGGGTCGGCGTATGGGTCGAACGCGGCGACGAAGAAGTGAAAATCGCCGCCATCGGTGTCCGCATTCGGCGCTGGGTTAGCTATCACGGGGTCTCGCTCAATATCGCCCCCAACCTGGAGCACTATCAGGGCATCGTCGCCTGCGGCATCCGCGAGCACGGCGTCACCTCCCTGGCCGACCTTGGTATCGAGGCAACTATGGACGATGTCGATGCCGTCCTGCGCGAGACCTTCGATACCATTTTCGGTTAGATCGTCGGCAACGCCCGGAAACCGGCCGCAACCGCCTCGGAGTAGGGCGTTTCCGCAACGCCATCAATGCGCGCCAGCACCGGCCCCTGATGACATTGAGCAATCATATCGGTGAGCGCCTCGCCGGGTCCGACAAACACCGCTTCGACGCCACCGTCCCGACGATTTCTCACCCAGCCGTCGAGATGCAGCAACGCCTCCTGATCGACCACCCAATAGCGGTAACCGACACCCTGCACCCGCCCCGTGATGCGGACGCGAACCGCGGTCTCTTCGCTCATGGTAGCGGGGTCCGGCTATTGCGCGGCATCGGCCAAATCGATAACCCGGTCGGCCGGGAAAATTAAGGTGACCGTGGTTCCGACGCCAAGTTTGCTCTCGAACCGCAGGGTGCCGTCATGTAATTCGACCATTTGTTTGGCTAACGGCAACCCCAGGCCGGTGCCATCGAACCGCCGGCTCAACGTACTGTCGACCTGACGGAAGGGTTCAAAAACCACGGCCTGGTTTTCGGCGGCGACGCCAATGCCATTGTCTCTTACGGAGAGTTCGACGCCACCGTCACTATGCCTTCGCGCCCGCACGCGAACAGTCCCGCCGGGCGGCGTAAACTTGACCGCGTTGGATAACAGGTTGAGCAGGATTTGCTTGATTTTGCTTTCATCGGCCCGCAACAGCGGAAGATCGCGCGCCAGATTGCGCTTGAGAATGAGACTTCCCGTATATGCGCGCGGC
>JAYGEF010000211.1:0-4322 GCA_046582535.1 Alphaproteobacteria bacterium | reverse complement strand
ATGTCGTCGCCAGCCTGGAGGCTGAGATGGAGGTGGGGCATAAGCCGGGGTTCATGGGCAATCAGCGCCATGAGATCGTCGTCGACCTCGGCCACATCGATGGACGACAGGCGCAGGCGCGCAAGGCCCGGCACCTGGGCGAGCAGGCGGCGGGTCATCTGGCCGAGGCTCGGCCGGCCCGGCAGGTCGCCGCCGTAGGACGTCAGGTCAACCCCGGTGAGAACGATTTCGTTATAACCCGCGTCGACGAGCTGGCGCGCCTGGGCGACCACTTCGCCAAGCGGCACGCTGCGCGAATTGCCCCGACCATAGGGGATGATGCAGAAGGTGCAGCGGTGGTCGCAGCCGTTCTGAATCTGGACGAAGGCGCGCGCCCGGCCCTCAAAGCCGGATACCAGATGGGCTGCCGTATGGGCCAGATCCATGATGTCGTTGACCCGCACCGGTTCGCTATCGTTGGTGAAGGCATCGGGATCGAGCTTCTCGCCGTTGCCCAGAACCTGATCGACCTCGGCCATGGCGGCATAGCGCGCCGGGTCAATCTGCGCGGCGCAGCCGGTGACGATGATGCGGGCGTCCGGCGCCCGGCGCCGCGCCCGGCGGATCGCCTGGCGGGCCTGACGCTCGGCCTCGGCGGTGACCGCGCAGGTGTTGAAAATGATGGTATCCTCGAGCCCCGCTGCGTGGGCCCGCATGACCTCGGACTCATAGGCGTTGAGGCGGCAGCCGAAGGTGACGATCTCGGCGCTCATTATGCGAGACCATCAGGCAGGATGCCGCGAAAACTCTCGGCCGCCGGGCCGGTCATGAGCACATGGCCGTCGTCACGCCACTCGATACGCAACACGCCGCCGTCCAGCGTAATGGTCGAGGACCGCCCGGCGAGACCGCGCCGGGCCGCCGCCACCGCCGTAGCGCAGGCGCCGGTGCCGCAGGCCCGGGTAATGCCGACGCCGCGCTCCCACACCCGCAGGCGGATTTCGTCGGCGCCGGTGATGGTGGCCACTTCCACGTTGGTGCGCCGGGGGAAGCGGGCGCTGTGCTCGATGCGCGGGCCGAACCATTCCAGATCGACAGCCTCGGCGTCGGCGACAAAAAATACCGCGTGGGGATTGCCCACGTTGACCGCCACGGCGGCGCCGAGATCGGGCTCGCTCACATCGACCGCCAAGGTATCCATATGGCGATCCAGGGGAATATCGCCCCAGCCGTCCCGGGCCAGGCCCATGTCGGCGGTGATCAGGCCGCCGTCGGCGATGGTGCAGTCGTGGCGGCCGCCGTCGCTGACAATGGCCACCCGGTCACGGCCAGTCTCGGCCATGAGCAATTGAGCGATACAGCGGGTGCCGTTGCCGCAGGCTTCGGCGAAGCTGCCGTCGGCGTTGCGCACGGCAATGCGGGCGTCGCTGTCGGCGGAGTCAGGGGCGGTGATAACGATAATCTGGTCACAGCCGACACCGGTACGCCGGTCGGCCACGGCGCGCAGCCAGGCGGGCTCCAGGTCGATGGGCGCGGCCCGGGCGTCGAGGACAACGAAATCGTTGCCCAGCCCCTGCATCTTGATGAACGGCTGCCCAGACATGACGCGGTTTATATGGCGCGGACGTCCCTTACGTCCAACTCTTTCGGGCCGGTGTCAGCCGTCGCTAAGGGCCACAACGGCGGCGCGCAGGTCGTCGGGCAGTGGCGTTGAACGGCCGCTGGCCTTATCGACCAGCACCATGACGCCGACGCTGGTGGCGACGCATTGGCCATCGCGGAACAGGCCCTGGCCAAAGCGGGTCGAGCTCCGCCCCATGGATACCAGCCGGGTGCCGACCTCGACCTCGCCGGGAAATTCCATTTGTGAGCGGTAGTCGATGGTCAGGCTGGCGATCACCCCCAGGCAGCCGGGCGCCATGGTGTGGCGGCCGGCGTCGTGCCAGAAAGCGACCCGGCCGGATTCGAAATATTGCGCATAGGCCACGTTGTTGACGTGGTTCGCCGGGTCGAGATCGGCGAAGCGGATTATATGGCTGTTCCAGTAGCGATAGGTCGCGCGATCACCCAGGTCGAAGTCGATGTCGTCGTCAGCCACGGTCGAAGCCTTCGAGAAAAGCGGTGAGATTGCGGCCCAGGGCGTCGCACTGATAGCCGCCTTCCTGGATCAGCACAACGGGTTGGTCGAGCCCGCCAATAGCGGCGCCGGCGGCGCGAAAGCCATCGGTTGAGACCTTGAGCCCGGATAGCGGGTCGTCCTTGAAGGCATCGAAGCCGAGGGACAGCAGCAGGGCGCCGGGATCGAAGCCTCGAATTTTGCCCAAGCCGTCGTTGATCGCCCCCAGGAAAACATCATCGCCGCTGCCCATGGCCAGAGGTAAATTGAGGTTGGCGCCCTCACCGGCACCGTCGCCGTGTTCATGGGCGTAGCCGGCATAGAACGGATAGAAGCCGGTCGGGTCGGCGTGGACCGAGACGAACAGCACGTCGCCGCGGTCGTAGAAGATGCCCTGGGTGCCGTTGCCGTGATGGACGTCGATATCCAGAATTGCCACCCGCGACAGTTTGGTCACCATGTGCGCGGCGGCGATGGCGACGTTGTTGAGCAGGCAGAAACCGCCGGACAGATCGCCGTAGGCATGATGCCCCGGCGGCCGGCAGATGCCGTATGCGGAATTGGCGCCGTCGAGCACCAGGCTGGCCGCATGAAGCGCCACATTGGTGGCGGCGCAGGCCGCCGGCCAGCTATGCGGCCCCACCGGACAGGCAAGATCGGCGATATGCCAGCCCGCCTGGGCAACCACGTTGTCGGGATAGCCGGTCATGTGACGCCCCGGGTGAGTGTTGGGCACGAGATACTCGCTGGCATCGTCGAAGGCCGACCAGCGCTCATGAGCCGTGGCGAGAAACGCCAGATGCTCAGCGCTGTGAATTGCTTCACGCGGGGCGGCGCCGAAGTCGTCCGGCGCGATTACCGTGAGGCCGGCGGCCGCGGCGGCGGCAACCAGATTCTCGGCCCGCTCGGGCACTTCCGGATAGGCGGCCCATTCGCCGCGCCGCAGGAAGCGGCTCGGCCGGTGCTGGCGGTGGACGTCGGAGAAGATGGCATGCATGACAGGAATCCGCAGAAAATTGGCCGGGCGAGGCTAAGCCGCCGCGCCCCTGGAGGCAACCGCCATTACCGTTGACGGCGCAGTCCGGCCCGCCCATGCCGTTCTACGAAGAGCCGCAAGCCTACCGTGAGGCCCGGCGTGGTTTTACACGGCGAGCAGCGCCTCGCGAATGGCTGTCTCGCCGGCCAGCAGGTCGAAGGTCTTGCCCAGCGTATTGCCGAGTTCGAGGGTCGCCGCCATGACCGCCGCCACATCGGCCCGGGTGATGCTGCCGCCATGGTCCAGAATCGGGGCGATCTCGACCCGGCCTGTCGGCGGCTCGTCGGTCAGGCGGCCGGGCCGGACGATGGTGTAATCCAGGCCGCTTGCCCGCAACACCTCGTCGGCCTTCGCCTTGGCGAAAAGATAGACGCGCATGGAGTCCGAGTCGCCGTCGTAGGCGCCCGGATTCTCGGCGCTGATCGCGCTCAGCATGACATAACGCCGCGCCCCATGAGCCTTGGCCGCGTCGATCAGCTTGACGGCGCCGGCGCAAAACATGATGGCGTCGCAGCCCTCGGCCGCATGGGCGCAATCGGCCTCGAGGTCAGCGATCAACGGTTCACCGCCCAGGGCCGCCACGGCCGGCGCTTGGGCCGGGTCACGCACCATGGCCCTGACGGCGTGACCGCCTTGGGCAAGCAGCGGTATCACAAGCTGCCCCGTGGTGCCGTGGGAACCGGCGACGAGAACAATCATGGTATGGCCTCCGCGTTTAATTCAGGATTGCCCGGATGGCGTCTGACGACGCAGTTGGAAGCCTCGAGAAAGCTTGCAATGGATACGAAGCAGCCGGCTGCAGCGACTGGTGCGATCATGGCGATGGCGCGGTTGCATGGCCTCGACCGAGGCGAAGGGAATGTAGAAGTCAAAGTCAATCAGACCCAGGTGAAAGTGAGCGATCTCGAAGTAGCCCGACGCCTCGCCTTCCTCCTGGCGAAGGGTACCCATGCTGCCGATACCTGTCCTGACCTGGGTTTATCTGGGGACTAGCAACAATGTCCGTTGTTACCCCAACTCCGGACATTGGCGTGGCCGCCTCTGACTTCCGCTTCTGACCCAGGCTGTGTAGAAACGCTTGTGGAATTGTCTGCGTGACACGCCGGTGGGTTTTGCTGATCTTCCGGGACGGTTTTTGGGGTTTTGGAGATAGGCGCCGCTGGTGAGGGATTTTGGACCGGAATGAGCAGT
>JAYGEF010000207.1:0-2298 GCA_046582535.1 Alphaproteobacteria bacterium | reverse complement strand
TCCCGATGATCGCCAACCAGATGTGGAAGTTCATCGCCCCTGGTCTTTACAAGAACGAAAAGACAGCATTTCTGCCGTTTCTGATGATGACGCCGGTCCTTTTCTTCGCCGGCGGCGCTCTGGTCTATTACATCATGATGCCGGTCGCCTGGCAGTTCTTCCTCAGTTTCGAGACCCCGGGCGACGACGGCGCCCTGGCGATCCAGCTCGAAGCCAAGGTCAGCGAATATCTGTCCCTGGTGATGAAATTGATCTTCGCCTTCGGCCTCAGTTTCGAATTGCCTCTGGTGCTGACGCTGATGGCCAAGGCCGGCATGGTGTCCTCCAAAGGCCTGATCGACAAACGCAAATATTCGATCGTCGCGGCCTTCGTCGCCGCCGCCGTTCTGACGCCGCCCGATCCACTGAGCCAGATCAGTCTGGCGGTGCCCATCATTCTGCTTTACGAGGTCTCGATCATCGCCGTTCGAATCATCGAAAAGGGCCGCCGCGAACGCGACGGTGAAGATGAGCCGGAAGATGAACCCGACGATGACGACGAAGACCTCGAAGATACCGACTTCAATTCCGGACGCTGAGCACTGCTAGAGCGGTGGACTGAGGATTCGGCGCGTCGTATACAAGGCGGCCCATAACCTCCGCACCCTGGTTCCGCCATGTTCGACGCCAAACTCATTCGCGACGACCCCGCCGCCTTCGATGCGGCCCGTGCCAAGCGCGGCCTGCCGCCGATTGCCGACGAAATCATTCGCCTCGATAGCGTCGTGCGCGCCACCATATCGAAGTTGCAGGCCATCCAGGAACAGCGCAACAAGGTCTCCAAGGAAATCGGCACCGCCAAGGGCCGGGGCGAGGATGCCGACGACCTGATAGCCCAGGTTGCCTCCCTCAAGGATGACAACCGTCAGGCGGAAGAGGACGAACGCAAGGCCGCCGCGGCGCTTCATGCGCTGTTGTCCAGCGAGCCCAATCTGCCTGAGGAGGCGGTGCCGGCGGGAACCGACGAGAGCGATAATATCGAGCAACACCGCTGGGGCACGCCGCGCGAGTTCAATTTCGCGCCCAAGGAACACTTCGACATCGGCGAAGGCCTCGGCCTGATGGATTTCGAGGCCGCGGCGCGCATGTCCGGCGCTCGCTTTGTCGTGTTGACCGGCGCCCTGGCACGGCTCGAGCGGGCCCTGGGCCAGCTCATGCTCGATATGCACACCATCGAGTCCGGCTATACGGAAGTCAATCCGCCGCTGCTGGTTCGCGAGCGGGCCGCCTTCGGCACCGGCAATCTGCCCAAGTTCGCCGAGGACCTGTTTCGCACCACCGACGATTTCTATCTGATTCCCACGGCCGAAATGCCGTTGACCAACCTGGTGGCCGATCAGATCGTCGAGACGGAGACCTTGCCGCGGCGCTACACCGCCTTTACGCCGTGCTTTCGCTCCGAGGCCGGCTCGGCGGGCAAGGACACCCGGGGCATGATCCGGGTACACCAGTTCTCCAAGGTCGAGATGGTCAGCATCGCCCATCCCGATCAGTCCGACGCCGAACTCACGCGCATGCTGACCTGCGCCGAGGCGGTGTTGCAGCGTCTCGATCTGCCTTACCGGGTGATTATCCTGTGCGGCGCCGACATGGGTTTTTCGGCCAAGAAGACGTTTGATGTGGAAGTCTGGCTGCCCGGTCAGGACACCTATCGGGAGATTTCCAGTTGCTCCAACTGCGGCGACTTCCAGGCCCGGCGCATGAAAGCGCGGTTCCGCCAGGACGGCGAGAAGGGCACCCGGTTCGTCCACACCCTCAACGGCTCGGGCGTGGCCACCGGCCGCTGCTTGGTGGCGATATTGGAGAACTACCAGCAGGCGGACGGTTCGGTCATCGTGCCCGAGGCGCTGCGCCCTTACATGGGCGGCCTCGACGTCATCACAACGCCGTCGTAGTCGGAGATTTTGATGCGTATCCTACTTAGCAATGACGACGGCATCGGCGCCCACGGCTTCAAAGTGCTGGAGAACATCGCCGCGGCGTTGAGCGACGATGTCTGGGTCGCCGCGCCCGAGTCCGAACAAAGCGGCGCCGGCCATTCCCTGACCTTGGTGCGGCCCTTGCGGGTGCGCCACATCAACGAGCGCCGCCTGGCCATCGACGGCACGCCCACCGATTGCGTCATGCTGGCGCTCAATAGCCTGTACGCCGACATCAAGCCCGATTTGTTGCTTTCGGGAGTCAACCGGGGCAGCAATCTGGCCGACGACGTGACCTATTCGGGGACCATCGCGGCCGCCATGGAGGCGACGCTGCTGG
>JAYGEF010000096.1:0-3158 GCA_046582535.1 Alphaproteobacteria bacterium | reverse complement strand
GGCGGGGCTGATCGACACCCTGGGCGCGGCCCTGACCATCGGTGGTCTGCTGCTGCAAAGCGGCTTTACCGCGGTGTCCATCAAACTGGTGCTGATCCTGGTGTTTCTCTTCCTCACCAGCCCGACCGCGGCCCATGCCCTGGCCCAGGCGGCGTTGGTTAGCGGCATCAAGCCGTGGATGCGGGGTAACCGCACGAAGCAAACCCCTGAACCCGGGGACAAGCCGTGATCTTCGTGGTTCCCGACACGCTGCTGCTGGCCCTGGTTTTGGCCACGGCCTTTGCCATTGTCCGCCTGCGCAACCTGGTGGCGGTGGTCATGTTGTTGGGGCTGTATAGCCTGCTGATGGCCTTGGTTTGGGTGGTGCTGGACGCGGTCGACGTGGCTTTCACGGAAGCCGCTGTTGGCGCCGGCATCACCACCATTCTCATGCTTGCCGCCATCGCTCTCACCGGACGTGAAGAGAAATACCGGCCGGGCATTTCATGGCCGGCACTGGTGGTGGTGGTGGCTACGGGCGCGGCATTGGTCTACGCCACCGGTGATATGCCATTAATGGGCGCGCCCGACGCGCCGATTCATCACCACGTGGCGCCCCGTTACATCGTCGATATGCGTGACGAAATTGACGTGCCCAACATGGTCACCGCTGTGCTGGCGAGCTATCGCGGCTACGATACTCTGGGCGAGACCACGGTGATATTCACCGCCGGCACCGCCGTGTTTCTGTTGCTCGGGCGCGGTCGTCGCCGGCAAGAGGACGATGACGATGATCAACGTGGCGATCAGGCGGAGGACCGTTCATGAACGAGAACGTCGTCCTGCGAGCCGTTTCCAAGCTGTTGATCCCGTTCATCCTGCTGTTCGGCCTTTATGTCCAGACCCACGGCGACTATGGGCCTGGCGGCGGTTTTCAGGCCGGCGTCATCTTCGCCTCGGCCTTTGTGCTTTACGGTCTGGTCTACGGCATCGGCAATGCCCGCCGGGTGGTGCCGCCCCGGCTGACCCTGATCCTCGCCGCCTTCGGTGTGCTGATTTTTGCCGGCGTTGGCATCGCCGCCATGTTCATGGGCGGAAATTACCTCGAATACGCCGTGTTCGCCGACAGTTCGGCCAGCGGGAATCATATCGGCATCTGGTTGGTTGAACTCGGCGTCGGGGTCACCGTGTCGGCGGTGATGATCGCAATTTTCACCAGTTTCGCCGGTCGGCCGCGCTGATGCTCGATTTCATCGGTCACTACAATTACTGGATCGCCATCGCGCTGATGATGGTCGGGCTGTATATGGTCATTGCCCGGCCCAATCTGGTCAAGAAACTGGTCGGCCTCAATATTTTTCAGACCGCCGTGTTCCTGCTCTACATCACCATGGGTAAGGTCGCCGGCGGCACCGCGCCGATCGTCAAGGAGGGCCTATCGGTCTATTCCAATCCCCTGCCCTCGGTGCTGATTCTCACCGCCATCGTCGTCGCCGTGGCCACCACCGCGGTTGGCCTGGCGCTTATCGTGCGTATCAAGGAAGCCTACGGCACTATCGAAGAGGATGAGTTGGTGGACGAGACCACACGCGGAGACCGATCGTGATCGCCGCCCACCTGCCGGCCTTGCAGATCGTCGTGCCGCTGATCTCGGCGCCGCTGTGCGCCTTGATTCCCAGCGGCCGGGTGGCCTGGCTGCTGACGACCGTCGTCGCCTGGCTGACCCTGATCATGGCGGTCATGCTGCTGGCCCAGGTCAGCGATGGCGGGCCTTTGAGCTACGCCATGGGCGGTTGGGCCGCACCCTGGGGCATCGAATACCGCATCGACCGTTTGAGCGCCCTGATGCTGGTGCTGATCGCCGGCATCGCCGCCGTGGTCACGCCGGCGCTTTATCACAGCGTCATCCGCGACGTGGCGGCGGACCGTCAGCCATTGTTCTTCACCGCCTACCTGCTGGCCCTGACCGGATTTCTCGGCATCGTCATTACCGGCGACGCCTTCAACCTCTATGTCTTCCTCGAAATTTCGTCCCTCGCCAGCTACACCCTGGTGGCTATGGGCCCCGACCGCCAGGCCCTGAAGGCGGCGTTCCAGTACCTCATCCTCGGCACCATCGGGGCAACCTTCATCCTGATCGGCATCGGCCTGCTGTATATGCTGACCGGCACCCTGAACATGGCTGATCTGGCGAACCGCCTGCCCGAGTTGTACCACCTCAGACCGGTGCGGGCGGCCTTCGCCTTCATCGTCATCGGCGCCGCCATCAAGCT
The DNA here is from genome assembly GCA_046582535.1 of Alphaproteobacteria bacterium. Classification (GTDB taxonomy): domain Bacteria; phylum Pseudomonadota; class Alphaproteobacteria; order JAAXGF01; family JAAXGF01; genus JAYZAP01. The sequence continues at coordinate 906 of JAYGEF010000096.1, read as the reverse complement.
CGCCCTGTTCCCGCTGCATATCTGGCTGCCCAATGCCTACAGCTTCGCGCCGTCGGTGGTCGCCGCGTTCATGGCCGCGACCGCCACGAAAGTCGGCGTCTACGTCCTGGCGCGCTTCGTCTTCACGGTGTTCGGCGTCGAGTTTTCCTTTGACATCATGCCACTCGGTGAAATCCTCCGGCCGCTCGCCCTGATCGCCATTATCACCGGCTCCCTGGTTGCCATCTTCCAGACCAACCTGAAGCGCATGCTGGCCTATTCGAGCATCGCCCAGATCGGCTATATCGCCGTGGGTCTGAGCTTCGCCAGCGTCACCGGCTTGGTCGCCGCCCTGATTCACCTGTTCAACCACGCCGCCATGAAAGGCGCCCTGTTCCTTGTACTGGCTTGTGTCTTCCACCGCATGGGCGCGGTCGATCTTGCCTCGATACGCGGTCTTGGACGGCGCATGCCGTTGACCATGGCGGCGTTCGTGGTCGGCGGCATGAGCCTGGTAGGGGTACCCTTGACGGTCGGCTTCGTCAGCAAATGGTATCTGATTCTGGCCGCCATCGAGCAAGGCCGCTGGCTGGTGGTGGTTGTCGTGGCGGCCGGGTCGCTGCTCGCCCTGGTCTATGTCTGGCGGGTGGTCGAGGCGGCCTACTTCCTCGAACCGGAGGACGGCGCCCGCGACGTGGCCGAAGCGCCCCTCGCCATGCTGTTGCCGACCCTGACCCTGGCGGCGGCCTGCATCTACTTCGGTCTCCATACCAGCGTCACCGTGGATGTCGCCCGGGTCGCCGCGCTCAGCCTATTGGGCGGCTTCCGATGAACGTTACACCCCTGGTCCTGCTCGCGGTGCTGACGCCGGCCGTGGGTGCGACCCTGCTGTGGCAATTCCAACGCTGGCCTAACGTCCGCGACGGT
>JAYGEF010000090.1:0-4751 GCA_046582535.1 Alphaproteobacteria bacterium | reverse complement strand
TCACCATCGGCTCGCCCAAGCAGCTTGGTGAGGTGCTGTTCGACGAAATGGGCCTGAAGGGCGGCAAGAAGGGCAAGACAGGTGCTTTTTCCACGGACGCCCGGGTGCTCGAAGACCTCGCCGCCCAGGGCCACGATCTGTCCGCCCGGGTGCTCGACTGGCGTCAGCTTTCAAAGCTCAAGAGCACCTATACGGACGCCCTGATCAATCAGATCAACCCAAACACCGGGCGGGTCCATACGTCCTATTCCATGGCCGGGGCGTCGACCGGGCGGCTCGCCTCGACGGACCCCAACCTGCAGAACATCCCGGTACGCACCGAGGAAGGCCGCAAGATCCGCCGCGCCTTCATCGCCGAGCCGGGCCACAAGCTGCTGTCCGCCGACTATTCCCAGATCGAGCTGCGCCTGGCCGCCCATGTGGCCGAGGTCGAGCCTCTCAAACAAGCCTTCCGCGACGGCCTCGACATCCACGCCATAACCGCTGCCCAGGTCTTCGACGTGCCCATCGACGGCATGGACCCGATGATCCGGCGCCGCGCCAAGGCAATCAATTTCGGCATTATCTACGGCATCAGCCCATTCGGTCTGGCCCAGCAGCTAAGTATCAGCCAGAGCGAGGCCAAGGCCTATATCGAGGCTTATTTCGAGCGCTATCCCGGCATTCGCGACTACATGGAGAAAACCAAGGATTCGTGCCGCGAGATCGGTTACGTCACCACCTTGTTCGGCCGCCGCGTCCACATGCCGGGGATCAACGCCAGCAACGCGGCCCAGCGCAATTTCAACGAGCGCGCGGCGATCAACGCACCGCTCCAGGGCGCCGCCGCCGACATCATCAAGCGCGCCATGATCCGCATGCCGGACGCCCTCAAGGACGCCGGCCTCGCCGCCCGCATGCTGCTCCAGGTCCACGATGAGCTGATCTTCGAAGTGCCCGACGCCGAGACCGAGGCCACCGCCAAGGTCGTCGCCCAAGTCATGGAAGGCGCCGCCCACATCTCGGTCCCTCTGGTGGTCGACACCGGCATCGCCGACACCTGGGCGGATGCGCACTAGGGGCCGACGCACACCAATGCTGCTGTTCTCGATCGACGAGATTCAAGTCCTGGGCGAAGTGTGGAAGGCCCATGGCGACGGCGACACGTCCCTGGCCGGCAAACTCGACAACCCCCGGCGCCCCATGGCCTTCACCCAGGACGGAGCGGCACGCCTCGCCCCGGCCATGGACGCCTGGCTGGAAAACCTACCGAAGAACATCGAGGGTGGCGTGATGCTTGGCCAGAGCGAGCTGCAAATTGTCAGAAAGCTGCTGGCGGGCACGGCCGCTTAGTCTCGCAGGGTCTCGATCAGCTCGCGGAACTCCCGGGGGCTGAGGCCGCTGGCCTCGCGTAAGGACTCGAGGCGGGCCTCGTCGTCGAGGGCGCCATGGTCGATCAGGCCGCGTAGTACGCCGAGGCCGGGGCCGGAGATGCTGGCTCCGGTCAGGCGGTAATCCTCGAAGGCCTTCCATACCAACGGCATCCATTTGGCGACAATGTCGCACATGACGTCCGCATAGGCGCGGATTTCGTACTGGGCGTGAGGATCGGCGCGCAAGGACAGGAAGTGCAGCAGGTTATGGAGATCGATCTTCCAGTACCACTGGGTGTAGTAGTTGACCGGAAGTACCATGCGGGCGAGTTCGCGGGCCAGGCCCTGGCTGTCGCCGTCGATGACCTGGCCATCGGCGGTCTCGTTGAGGAGCTTCTGGTAGAGGTCATAGGCCTCGTCGCTGAGCGCCGCGATGGCGCGTAGCGTCTCCGTGGCCTGGGGACCGGTGATTACCGCGTCGCGGCCCTGGCGGTTGCTCATGGATTGCGCCGCCAGATGCCCCTCGGCCGGCAGGTAGAACTCGCGGTCGAGCACCGAATAGCGGGCGGAGTATTCGTTGACGTTGGCGGTGCGGTGCCTGATCCACTGGCGCGCTACGAACATGGGCAGCTTGACGTGGAACTTGATCTCGCACATTTCGAACGGCGTGGTGTGGCGGTGGCGCAGCAGGTAGCGGATCAGGCCGCGGTCGTTGCTCACCGCCTTGGTGCCCTTGCCGTAGGACACCCGCGCCGCCTGGACCACGGCGCCGTCATCGCCCATGTAGTCGACAACCCGCACGAAGCCGTTGTCGAGCACGGGAATCTCGCTGTACAGAATATCTTCCAGGGCCGCTACCGTGGCGCGCCGGGTCGGATTGCTCTCGGCCCGCGCTTCGTCGATTTCAGCCTGCCGCTGGTCGGCGTCTCGATTTACTGAATCTGGCGGCATGATCGTCTCCGAATCGGCATTGGCTCATTCTACCGCGCGCCCGACCCCCGCACCATAGCCCGACGGCCGTGCCGCTCTAAAACGTCTCGACCGACGGCCTGAGCTCTATTTCCCAGGTCCAGGCGCTCTTGTCCTGGCGTGCGATATGCAAATAGGTCTTGGCAATTTCGTCGGGATTGAGCTGGGTCGCCGGATCATCGGGAGGCGGGTCACGATCAACGTCGAGGATTCCGCCATCAATGACAAAATGGGCCACGTGGATGTTTTGCGGCGACAACTCGCGCGCCAGACTCTGGCATAACCCGCGCAAGGCAAACTTGCCCATGGCGAAGGGCGCCGATAGCGCATAACCCTTCACGCCGGCCGACGCCCCGGTGAACAACATCGCCCCGCAGCCCCGCTTCAACATCCGCCGGGCCGACTGCTGGGCCGCCAGAAACGCGCCATAGGCGGTAACCAAAATGGCGTCCTTGGTTGCCGCCGCATCAATATCGCTGATCGGTCCGCGGACCCTGGCGCTGGGATTGTAGACCATGATGTCGGGGCTGCCGGAATGGGCTTCAAACTCTTGAAACAGCCTTTCCATATGGTCTGGATCGGACGCGTCACAGCCATAGGCCCGTCCGCCAATCTCATCGACCAAGCCGCTCAGCTTGGCCGTGTTGCGCGCGGCCAGCCCCACGGTCATGCCCTCGCTGGCAAACAGCCGGGCAAGCGAGGCGCTCAGCCCGTTGCCGGCGCCGATGATCAAGGCGCTTTCAGTCATCTCTCTTCCTCCTGGTACAGTCTTCGCCGCCTACTCTACCGCGCCGCCGAAGCCCGAGCCACCGTGTCGCGGCCTTGCAATGGCCACCGCTGGCTGAAAGACTGCCCCATGACCGATGGAGATGAGCCATGAGCGAAAGCGCGGTGAAGACTGGCCAGTGCCTATGCGGCGCGGTGACGTACGAGCTGCGCAATGCCGGCAGCGGGGCGGTGGCCTGCCATTGCGGCCAGTGCCGGCGCCAGAGCGGTCACTACACTGTCTCCGTCAGTGGCGCCCAAAGCGACCTCACCGTGACCGAAGATCGCGGCCTCACGTGGTACCAATCGTCGGACGAAGCGCGGCGCGGTTTCTGCCGCGAGTGCGGCTCCCTGCTGTTTTGGCAACGCACCCATGGGGACGACATCACGGTCTATCTCGGCAGTCTCGATTTGCCCACCGGCGCGACCCTGGCGAACCACATCTTCGTCGAGGACAAGAGCGACTACTACGAGATCAACGACGGCCTACCCCAGTTCGAGGGCTACGATCAGCCAATCAAAATTGACAAGGGAACCCCATGATGGATCTGCAGGAACGACTGACCAACGGCAAGACCGTCATCATGGATGGCGGCGTCAGCACCGAGATGGAGCGCAAGGGCCTGGCCATGAACGGCGATGTCTGGAGCGGCGCCGCCCACATCGACCATGGCGATATCGTTCTCGCGGTGCACGAGGACTACATGCGCGCCGGCGCCGAGATCATCACCGCCAACACTTTCGCCACCGCGCGCCATGTCCTCAACAGTATCGGTAAAGGCGACGACGCCGCCCGGATCACCCGCGACGGCGTTGCCCTGGCCAAACAGGCCCGCGACAACGTGGCGACGGGCGACGTGTGGATCGCCGGTTCCATGTCGAGCATGCCGTCGCTCGAGCAAATCTCGGTAACCGCGACGGGCGACGCCGCCCGGGACAGCTATCGCGAACACGCCGACGCCATGGCCGAGGCCGGCTGTGACTTGATTCTCGCGGAAATGATGATCGATACGGAAAACGCCGGGCTCGTCCTCGACGCCGCCAACGCCACCGGCCTTCCCGTGTGGACCGGGTTTAGCGCTTCGGTGGATTCCGCCGGCCAGGCCACTGGCTACCACGCGGAGATTGATTTCGCCGACATGCCGGCCGGGGATTTTAGCGCCGTGGTGGATGGTATCCTGACCCATGATTGTCAGGTCGCCGGCATCATGCACAGCGAGATCGAGGCCACCGCCCCGGCCCTCGACGTGTTGCGCCAGCGCTGGTCGGGTCCGGTGATGGCCTATGCCGAAAGCGGCAAACTGGTGGTTCCCGACTGGGATTTTTCGCAAGTCGTCAGTCCCGACGACTATGCCGAAATCGCCGCCGACTGGGTGGCTAATCACGGCGTCACCATCATCGGCGGCTGTTGCGGCACCGGCGCCGACCACATACGGGCGCTGACGGCGCGGCTGGCCGGCTGAACAACCTAGCGGGGCGTCACAGCTAGAGCGTATTGCGATCCGATAGGCGCCGTTGACAGCGCAACCCTGAATGTTAGACTCCCGGCGTGTTCAACTCGAAACAGAAGGAGGGCTGCGTGATGATGAATTATTACCACCATCGAACGCGTGGTCCTGTCTTGGCCCTGCACCACGTGATAAAGCAGGGCTGACAAAGGCGAAA
>JAYGEF010000416.1:0-14501 GCA_046582535.1 Alphaproteobacteria bacterium | reverse complement strand
TCCCACCACCATCCCCGACGAGGTGCTCAACGCCATGCACCAGCGGGCGACCGACATCTATGTGGGTCCGTTCGTCGAGATTACCGCAAGCCTGCTCGACGACTTCCGCACCATTTTCGGCACCAAGGGTCGCACCTATATCTATGCCGCTAACGGCCATGGCGCCTGGGAAGCGGCCCTGACCAACGCGCTCAACCGGGGTGACAAGGTATTGCTGCTGGAAAGCGGCGTCTTCGCCAACAGTTGGGGCGAGACCGCCGCCATGCTCGGCGTCGAGTGCGACCGCATTCCCGGCGATTTGCGCCGCGCCGTCGATCCGGCCGAGGTCGAAGCGCGCCTGCGCGCCGACACGGAAGGCACAATCAAGGCAGTGCTTGTGGTCCAGATCGATACCGCCTCCAGCGTGGTCAACGACATCGAAGCCATCCGCCAGGCCATGGACGCCGCCGGTCACGGCGCCTTGCTCATGGTCGATACCATCGCTTCTCTCGCCACCATGCCGTTCAAAATGGATGCCTGGGGCGTCGACGTGGCGGTGTCCGGTTCGCAGAAAGGGCTGATGACGCCGCCGGGGTTGAGTTTTGTCGCCGCCGGCAACCGTGCCATGGCGGCCCACGAGACCGCAAACCTCCGCACCCGCTATTGGGACTGGACCGCCCGCGAGGGCGAGGAGCACTACCACAAATACTGCGGCACCCCGCCCGAGCATTTGCTGTTCGGTCTGCGCAAGGCGGTCGATATGATTCTCGAGGAGGGTCTCGACAACGTTTTTCTGCGCCACCAGTTGTTGGCTGGGGCGGTGCGCCGCTGCGTCGCCGTGTGGAGCCAGGGCGGGGCCATGGATTTCAACATCATCGACCCGGCCCAGCGCGGCGATTCGGTAACCACCATCCTGTTGAACAACGACCTTGAGCCGGGGCCGCTGGTTAGGTTCTGTGATGAGAAATGCGGCGTTATCGTCGGCAGCGGCATTGGTCCCATGACCGGCAAGGCCCTGCGCATCGCCCATATGGGTCATATCAACGCGCCGATGATCCTGGGCACCCTGGGCACCATCGAGGTCGGCCTGGCCGCCCTCGGCATTCCCCACGGCAAGGGCGGCGTCCAGGCTGCCATTAAATATCTGGGCGCAAAACTGGCCGACTGATCGTAGAAGGAGGCATGATTATGACCCTGCCAACTACCACTTGCTGCATGACGTTTGACTTCGATGCCATGTCGGTGTGGCTGGGGTCGTACAAGGAACGCAACCCCAGCGCCATCTCGCGCGGCGAGTTCGGCGCCGTGGCGGTGCCGCGTATCCTCGCCATGCTCGATCGTCTCGGGGTGGTTGCCTCGTTTTGTATTCCGGGACACACGGCCACGGCCTATCCGGACCTGGTCAAGCAGGTGCGCGACGGCGGCCATGAGATTGTCCACCACGGCTGGATTCACGAAAACCCGGCCGACTTCGACGAGGCCGGCGAGCGGGCCGACCTGGAGAAGGGCTTCGAGGCCTTGGAGGCGGCTGCCGGGGTGCGCCCGCGCGGCTATCGCTCGCCGTCCTGGGACTTCAGCGAGGCGACCACGAAGATCCTCAAGGACTACGGTTTCCTCTACGATTCAAGCCTCATGGGCGACGATTTTACCCCCTACTACATGCGCCAGGGCGATCAGGCGCCGCTCGACGGGCCTTATGTGTTCGGCACCAACATCGACGTGGTCGAACTGCCGGTGACCTGGGGTCTCGACGATTTTCCCCTGTTTGAATACGACATCGACGGCTCGGGCCTGGCGGCGCCTTCGGTGGTCGAGGAAATCTGGCGCGGCGACTTCGACTTCGCCCACGCCAACGTGCCCGGCGGCATCTTCAATCTGACCATGCATCCCCAGGTCATCGGCCGCGGCCACCGCTTGGCCATGCTCGAGCGCCTGATCGGCTATTTCAAATTATGCGACGGTGTCGCCTTCGACACTCTGGGTGGCTACGCGGAGAAATGGCGCGCCGCCAACCCGCTGGACCAGTGGCTCAAGTCGGGCTCGGTCCACATCGGAGCGGCGGCGGAGTAGCCCTTCATGAGCGGTAAAATCGTATCGCTGTCGATCGATGTGGTGCGCCGTCCCATTCCGGCGGACCCGGTCTCCGGCCTGCCGCCGGCGCGTGACCATATCGAGCAGGGCGTTCTCCGCCTGGTCACCGAGGATGGCATCGAGGGCAACTGCTTCGTCGGCGAATCCTGGGACCGGGCCGAGCCCCTGTTCCACCCCATACTCGAAATCATCAAGCCCGAGCTGCTCGGCCGCCAGGCGGATGAGCGCGAATGGCTGTGGACCCGCCACAAGTTTCTCGACAGCCGCTACCGGGTGACCACCAAGGCCTTGGCGCCGGTTGATATCGCCCTGTGGGACATCGCCGGCAAGGCGGCGGGCGAGCCCATATTTCGTCTGTTGGGGGCCGAGCGGTCCAGCGCGCCGTCCTACGCGTCCTATCCGGGGGGGCGCTACGAGACGGTCGAGGGCTTTGTGGGCGAAGCCGAAGACGCCATGGCCAGGGGTTTCCCGGCCTATAAGATCCATCCCGGCGTGCTTGCCGCCAGCGACGTCATCGCCATCGTCGAAGCAATCCGCCAAACCGTCGGCGACCCTATCCACCTGATGCTCGATCCCGACTGCGGCTACCATTTTCAGAAGGCTCTCAAAATCGGCCGGGCCCTCGACGATCTCGACTTTCACTGGTTCGAGGACCCGGTCCCCTACCATGACGTCGATGCCATTACCGCGTTGAGCCAACGCCTCAGCACGCCGCTCTCCATGAGCGACCAGGCGCCGGACCAGTTTTTCAACAGCGCTCAATACATTCGCCAGGATATCGTCCGCCTGCCCCGGGGCACTACCTTGCGTCTGGGCATTACCGGGCTGCGCAAACTCTGCGCCCTGGCCGAGGGCTTCGGCCTCAAGTGCGAGATCGGCACGGCGGGTAACCCGCTGCTCAACGCCGCCAACCTCCATGTGCTGCTCTCGGTGGGCAACAGCGACTACCACGAATACTACGATGCGCCGGAGAAAGACCGGTTCGGTCTGACGTCTTATATCGAGCCGGACGGCGATGGCATGGTATCCGGGCCCGAAGCGCCGGGGCTCGGTTTCACGCTCGACGAGGACTGGGTCGCGGCGCACCGCATCGCGACGCTGGACTAGGCGCCACATGGTTCAGATCATCGTTCACCACTATCCCCAGTCGCCGGTCGCTGAGAAGCTGCGGGTCGGTCTCGGCATCAAGGGGCTGGCCTGGCGCTCGGTACAAATTCCCCGAATTCCGCCTAAGCCGGACCTCATGCCCCTGACCGGCGGCTACCGGCGCACCCCGGTCATGCAGATTGGCGCCGACGTTTATTGCGACAGCCAGTGCATCCTGCGCGAGTTAGAACGGCGCTTTCCCGAGCCGAGTTTCTTTCCTGGCGGCGGTCTGGACTGGGGCCTGGCGCGCTGGACCGACGACCGCTTGTTCAACACGGTCATCAGACTGGTGCTCGTCGCCGGTGCCGCCAATCTGCCCGAGGCCTTCGCCAAGGATCGCGGCCGGCTCTATTTCGGCCCTGACTGGAACGCCGAACTGCACCAGGTCGATGTGCCGCACATCACCGCCCAGATTCGCGGCCAGTTCGGCTGGTTTGACCAGCATCTGGCCCATGGCCGGGGCTTCCTGCCCGGCGACCAACCCGGCCTGGCCGACGCCATGGCCTATTACCTGGTGTGGTTCGTGCGCGGTCGCTGGGACGGTGGACCGGACCTGTTGGCCCAGTTTCCGGCGCTGGAAGCCTGGGAGAAACGGGTCGCGGCCATCGGCCATGGCACGCCCACGGACATGGACGCCGCCGACGCCCTCGACATCGCCGCCGCCGAGCCCGCCGGACCCGAAGGCGTGGCGCCCGGCGATCCCCAGGCCCTTGCCCTCGGCGCCACAGTCACCATCGTGCCCGACGAGGATGGCGGTGACCCGGCCGTCGCAGGTACGGTTCGCTTCGCCGACCGGGAGACCATCGGTATCCTGCGCGACGACCCCCGCGTGGGCCGAGTCTGCGTCCACTTCCCCCGCATCGGCTATCGCGTCACAGTTCAATTGAATTCCTAGGAGAACATCATGGCCAACCCCTTCTATGAGCCCCCGGACGCATCCGTTGTGCCGCGTTTCGCCGATGTGGCGACCTTCATGCGCACCAAGCGGGTCGATATCAGTGCCGAGATCGATATCGGGCTGGTCGGTGTGCCGTTCGATTTAGGCCTCAATTATCGCGGCGGGCCACGGGAGGCGCCGGGCGCCATCCGCCACTCCAGCCGGCTTATTCGCCAGGTTCATCAGACCAGCGGCATCGAGCCCTACAAGCTGTGCAATATCGCCGATCTTGGTGACGCGCCGATCAATCCCATGAACAAGGATCTCTCCATTCAACAGATTGAGGATTTCTTCGCGCGTTTGAAAGCCGAGGCGATCCGTCCCATCGCCATCGGCGGCGACCACACCATCCCGACGCCGATCCTGCGTGGCATCGCCTCGGACGGGCCGGTGGGCATTCTTCATGTGGACGCCCACGCGGACACCCTGGACGAGTTCGCCGGCGACAAGGTCAATCACTCCACCTTCATGCGCCGGGCCCACGAGGAAAAGCTCATCGATCCGGCGCGAACCGTGCAACTGGGCCTGCGTGGGTCGCGCTTCAGCAAGAACGATATTCAATACGGCATCGACGCCGGCTTCACTGTCATCACCTTCGAGGATTATGAGGAGATGGGCCGGGCCGAGGCCATCAAGATGATCAACAAGGTGACCGGCACCGGGAATACATATATATCGATCGATATTGACGGGCTTGACCCGGCCCATTGTCCGGGCACGCCGGTGCCGGAGATCGGCGGCATAACGCCGCGCGATATGCAGGTCATCATCCGCTCGCTTCAGGGCACCGATGTGATCGGCGCCGATATTTCCGAAGTCGCGCCGTGCTATGACAACGCGTCGGGCATGACGGCTATCGTCGCCGCCAACCTTATGTTCGAGTTGGCCTGCATCATGGCATTTGCCATATCGATCCAGGATTGAGGGCCGGTACGCATGACAGGTGTTAAAGGACGGGTTGCGCTGGTCACCGGTGCGGGCAGCGCCGGGGCCATCGGCTTTGCCACCGCGACGTTGCTCAGGGCGGCGGGCGCCAAGGTCGCCATCACATCGACCACGGACCGTATTTTCGAGCGCCTTGAAGAACTCGGCGGCAGGGCGGGGGAGAGCTTCGCCAAAACCGCCGACCTCACGGATACGGCCATGGTCGCGTCTCTGGTCAACGACGTTGAAGCGGCGCTTGGGCCCATCAATATTGTCGTCAACAACGCCGGCCAGGCGCAGCTTGGTATCGATGCGCCGTTCCTGCCGCTGCACCAGATGTCCGACGAAAACTGGCGCTATGGCATGGAGATCAATCTGACCACCGCGTTCCTCGTCACCCGCGCCGTGCTGCCTGGTATGATGGCGCGGACCTACGGGCGCATCGTCCATATATCGTCGGTCACGGGGCCCGTGGTCGGCATCGACAAGGCCACGGTCTATGGCGCCGCCAAGGCCGGCATGGTCGGCATGGCCCGGTCCCTGGCCATCGAGGCCGGTCCCTTCGGTATTACCGTCAATTGCGTCGGTCCGGGCTGGATCGACACCGGCGCCCTGGGCGAGGAGTCCCTGACCGCCGGCAACTACACACCGGCGGGCCGGCCGGGCACGTCGGCCGAAGTCGGCAATGTGGCCGTGTTCCTTGCCAGCGAAGAGGCGAGCTACGTGACCGGCCAGTTGATCACCGTCGATGGCGGCAACACCATCCAGGAATACAAGGTCGGCCTGTAAACCGCCGGCCATGGTGACGAGATCGTTATGAACAGAGATCGCCTTTATTTTCTGCTGCTGAACATCGGTCACTTCCTCGATCACCTGTTCACCCTGGTCTTCGCCACCGTTGCCGCCCTGGTGTTGTACCGTGAGTGGGGGATCGGTTACGCCGAGCTTCTGGTCTATGCGACGCCCGGCTTCTTTGCCTTCGGGGTGTTTTCATTTCCCGCCGGTTGGCTCGCCGACAGGTGGAGCCGCGACGGCATGATGTCGGTGTTCTTCGTCGGCATCGGCGTGGCCGCCATCGCCACGAGCTTCGCCGAAACCCCGTTGCAGATCGGTTGCGGCCTGTTCGTGATCGGTATGTTCGCCGCCATATACCACCCGGTGGGGCTGGCCATCGTCACCACCAAATGGCGCGACACGGGCATGCGGATTGCCGCCAACGGGGTGTGGGGCAACCTCGGCGTAGCCTGCGCGGCGCTGATTACCGGATATCTCATCGACAACGGCGGCTGGCCCATGGCGTTTGTGCTTCCGGGGGTGTTTTCCATTGCCATGGGTCTGGCCTACATGACCCTTCGCTGGCGGCATATCCGGGGTGGGGGAGACGCTGTCAAAGCAGCCGCGGCGACAGATCAGGTAAAGCCGTCGCCCGGCTATCGCGCCCAGTTGATCCGGATTTCCGCCATTATATTCCTGACCACCGCCGTCTCCTCGGTGGTGTTTCAGGCCACCACCTTCGCCCTGCCGAAGATCTTCGACGAACGCCTGCAGGGTCTGGCCGTGGAATTGGCCAACCGGCTGGAAAGCGGCGGCGGCGATGTGGCGACGGTGATCGGCAGCCTCGCCTTCGTCGTGTTCGCGGTGGCGTCCATGGCGCAGCTTGTGGTCGGCAGAATGCTCGACCGCCATGGCCCGCGCTCGGTCTTTATGGTGGTGGCGACCATCCAGATAATTTTCTTTTCCGCCATGCCGGGGCTGACCGACAGCATGGCCCTGGCCGTGGCCCTGGGCTTCATGCTTGGCGCCTTCGGGCAGATTCCGATCAACGATTTCATGATCGGTAAAACCGCCAGCGGCGCCTACAAGGCCCGCATATACGGGGTTCGCTATGTGGTGAGTTTCACCGTATTGGCGGTGGCGTTGCCGCTGATTGCCTTCGTCTACGAGAACTGGGGCTTCGATACCCTGTTCCGGATCCTGGCCGGCGCCGGGTTGGTGATTCTCATGGCGGCCATGATCCTGCCGAAACGATTGCCCACGCCGGAGGTCGCCAAACCGGCCTAGGTCAACACTGCGTAGGCCCGGACCGGGCTGCCGTCGCAGTGGACGATTTTCAGCGGGGCGGCGTGAAAGCAGAACGCCTTGGGCAGCTGTTCGGTGTTGATCAGCCGTTCAAAGGAAATCACCTCGCGCTCCAGCAGCCAGCGCTCGATGGCGATGTCGAACTCGAACTTCGCCGGCAGGCCGATGTCGACCACCGCCCGGGCGATGTCCCACGTGATATCCGTGGCGTGAAAAATCAATCCCTTGTCCGGCGTGATGTCGGCATCGGATTCATAGAGCACCGCATCCCCCATAAACGCGTCCAACTCATAGTCATCGAGATTTTTGCCCGCCGCCGTGGCGTGGAGCGGCAGGTTGACGTGGGTGCCGTCGTGGCCGTTGATCTCCAGCCGCCGCATGTTCCAGCCGGTGTCGGCGAATTCCTCGACCAGGTCAAAGCGTGGCCGAGCATCGCCCGGAAAGACATCCATGTCGGCATGCAGCGGTACGGTGAGATCGATGATTTTCATGGTGTTGGATAGCCCCCGGTTGCCATGGCCCGCCCTTATTGTAGAACCCTGGCGGTAATCGGGCGAGCACCTCCATGCCAAGCCGTTAGACTTGGCTACCAAGCTTCCATAGACTGCCGCCAACGAAGCTACCGTCTAAGAGGTAATCCCATCGCTGGGCATGACACCGAACGTCGATTGGCGGCCATCATGTCCGCCGACGTGGCCGGCAATTCGCGGCTCATGGGGGCTGACGAGGCCGGCACCCTGGCGACGCTCAAGGCGCTGCGCCGGGATGTCTTCGCGCCCCAGGTGGCGGCCCATAAGGGCCGGGTGGTCAAGCTCATGGGCGACGGGGCGCTGGTCGAGTTTCCCAGCATCGTAAACGCGGTGGATTGTGCCGTCGCCGTGCAGCGCGCCATGGCCGACCACACCATCAAACTCCGCATCGGCATCAACCTGGGCGACGTCATTGTCGAAGGCAGCGATATCTACGGCGACGGGGTCAATGTGGCGGCGCGCATCCAGGAAGCCGCCAAGCCCGGCGGTGTCGCCCTCAGCGGCGCTGCCCATGATCAGATCGTCGGTAAGGTCGAAGCGGGCTTCGCCGATGGCGGCGCGCAAGACTTCAAGAACATCGCCAAGCCGGTGCACCTGTGGCACTGGTCCGGCGACAAGCCGACGAGTTCCGCCGCACCCTTGGCCCTTCCCGACAAGCCGTCCATCGCTGTCCTGCCGTTCGACAACATGTCCGGCGATCCGGAGCAGGAGTATTTCGCCGACGGCATCACCGAGGACATCATTACAGCGCTGTCCAGATTCCGCTGGTTCTTCGTCATCGCCCGCAATTCGACGTTTGTTTACAAAGGCCGGGCGGTCGACGTCAAAACAGTGGGGCGCGAACTCGGCGTGCGTTACGTCCTGGAAGGCAGCGTACGCAAGGCTGCAAACCGGATTAGGGTCACCGCCCAGCTGATCGAGGCGGAAACCGGCAACCATGTTTGGGCCGAGCGCTATGATCGGAGCCTTGAGGACTTCTTCGAGTTGCAGGACGAGATTACATCGACCATTGCCGCCGCGGTCGAGCCCGAACTGGCCGGTTCGGAGCGCCAGCGCTCCCTGCGTAAGCCGACCGCACATCTCGACGCTTGGGATTTGTTCCAACGCGGCGTGGCGCTCTTGTGGCGCCAAGACCGCACGAGCATCAACGCCGGTTGCACGCTGATGCGTCAGGCAGTGGGGATCGATCCGGGCTTCGGCCAAGCCTATGGTTATCTGGCATTCGGCGCCTTCCATTTTTTAGTTTATGAATGGGCCAACGACCGGGATGAAGCGTTACAGCAAGGCGTCGCCGATGCCGGCAAAGCGATTGCCATCGATCAACGGGATTATTTTGCTCACCACGCGTTGGGCCGGTTGAGCACCCTGGCCGGCGATCATGCCGCCGCGGTCCGGGCATTGGAAACCTGCTTGAGCATGAATCCCAATTTCGCCATGGGCTATGGCGGTCTGGCCGAGGCCCATGTCTACAGTGGCGACCCGAAGAAGGCTGTCGCCTACGCGGATACGGCAATGCGCCTCAGCCCGAACAGTCCCAGTATGTGGGATATGCTGCACTACAAGGCATCCGCCTATGTGCGGCTCGATGACTTCGACCGGGCAATCGAGATATTCGAGAATACCTGCGAATATCCGGCGGCGCAATATGTGGCGCACGCGACCCTGGCCGCTCTCTATGTCATCCAGGGCCGCGAGGCGGAGGGGCGCCGGGCCTTGCAGAACGCTCTCCGCCTTGAGCC
The DNA here is from genome assembly GCA_046582535.1 of Alphaproteobacteria bacterium. Lineage (GTDB taxonomy): Bacteria > Pseudomonadota > Alphaproteobacteria > JAAXGF01 > JAAXGF01 > JAYZAP01. The sequence goes on along the minus strand of JAYGEF010000416.1, from coordinate 5,076 downwards.
AACGCTGTCCATTGCGGTTATGAAAAATGTCTACGGCGCATCCGCCGACCGACCCGGCAGCCGCAGCCAGCGCCTGTTGGATGCGCTTCGGACGGCCGGTCTGGCGGAAGCGTAGCAAGGCTGCAACGTTGCTCTGTTCACCGGCGCGGCTGGCGGTGATAGATTGGCTGTCCCGGCATACTGAACCCCCTGGAGCAATGACCCATGAAAAAAGTTTTGTGCAGCCTGGAGGAAGCGGCGGGGCTTGCCGCCGATGGCGACCTGGTGACCTTTGGCGGCGCCACCTTCAATCGCGCGCCCATGGCGTTTGTCCGCGAGCTGGTGCGCCAGGGCAAAACCGGGCTCAACCTGATCGACCGCGAACCGGCCATCGATTTCGATCTGCTGATCGGCGCCGGTTGTGTCGGCATGGTGCGAGCCGGCATGATCGCTTTTGAGATTTTCGGCATGGCGCCGAACTTCCGACGCAAGTCCAAATCCAATGACATCATTGTCAAGGAAGGCGCCTGCCAGCCGATCATCGCCGGCTTTCGCGCCGCCGCCATGGGGCTGCCCTCCCTGCCGGTGAAGGGCATGCTGGGCTCGGATCTGCTGGAAATCGCTGAGATCGTCGGCGGCCAGAAGCTGTTCAATGACCCGTTTACCGGCGAAGAGATGATCGCCGTGCGGGCCATCGAGCCGGACATCGCCGTGATTCACGCCCACAAGGCCGACGAATTCGGCAACGTCCGCATCGAGGGTCCGGTCTATGAAGACGTGATCAAGGCCAAGGCGTCGAAGACCGTGGTGGTCACCGCCGAGGAGATAATTCCAAATGCGGAGTTCCGTAAGGCTCCGGAACTGACGACCTTGCCGCATTTCCTCGTCGATGCGGTGGTTCATGCCCCCAACGGCGCCTATCCCTGTTCGTGCTGTAACTACTACGACGTCGATTACGACCACATCAAGGAATACATCCAGGCGGTGGCCGAGGATCGCTTTGAAGCCTACTTGCAACAATACGTCCATGAGGAGCAGGTGGCATGAGCAATGCGGTCGAAATCCCCGACCTCATGATCTACGCCATGTCCCGGGAGATCACCGATCAGGACACGGTTCTCCACGGCGTCTCGTCGCCGCTCCCGGTGCTGGCCATGAGCGCCGCGCGCAAGACCCACGCGCCGGATATGGTCTATATCTCAGGCGCCGAAGGGGTCGATCCGGAGATCGACCGCATCTATCCGTCGTCCTTCGACCATCGGCTGAACCGCAATTCCGTGGCCTATTTCGGGCTCCATGAGTCCTTCGATCTCGCCCAGCGCGGGGAGCTGGATGTCATGTACCTGGGCGCCGCCCAGATTGACGTTCATGGCAACACCAATCTCAGTGTTATCGGCAGCATCGAAGACCCCAAGGTCCAGCTTCCCGGTGGGGCGGCCTCGGCCTTTCTCATGCCGATCACCCCTAAAGTGGTGATCTGGATGACCCGGCACTCGACCCGGACCTTCGTCGAGGAAGTGGATTTCGTCACCGGTCAGGGCTACGACCATCGCTCGGATGAGCACATGAGAAACGAGATCGTTGTCGTCTCCAACCTTGGGGTGATGAACTTCAGGAACGCGGACCGAAAAATGCAGATCCAGTCCTATCATCCGGGTTCCAGCATCGACCTCATCAAGGAAAACACCGGCTTCGACATCCTGGTCGCGCCCGATGTGGCCGAAACCCCGGTACCGGATTCAACCGTCGTTGACCTGATAAAATCCATGGATCCTGACAATGTCCGGCAGACCGAGTTTCACTAGGAGACATTGACCTTGGTACAGACCATCACGACCAGCGTCCGCGATCTGGTCACCGCCGCCAACGGCGCGATCGTAACCCTGCCCCTCGACGAGGCCGGGACGCTTCATGGCCGCGACGGTGTTGTGTTCGTGGATCTACGCGATGTGCGCGAAGTCAAACGCGAGGGCAAGGTCGCCGGCGCGCTGCATGTGCCCCGCGGCATGCTCGAGTTTTGGATCGATCCGGCGAGCCCCTATCACAAACCGGTGTTCGCCGAGGATAATCGGTTCGTCTTTTACTGTGCGTCAGGGTGGCGGTCGGCGCTGGCGACCAAGGTGGCACAGGACATGGGCCTTGCCCCGGTATGCCATATGGAGGGCGGATTCGGCGCCTGGAAGGCGGCGGGCCTGCCGCTGGATCCACAGGGACCGCGCTGATGGCCGAGGCTGTCAACACCCGGCACATTGCCCACATCGATTGTGCCGGCGGCGGTCAGGTCTGGGTTGACGGTACGACGCTTTATATTGGCCATATGCGCTATCCCCACGGCACCACCGTGGTCGATGTGGCCGACCCGGCCAACCCCCGGGTGCTGGCCACCATCGAAATGCCCAAGGGTTGGCATTCCCATAAGGTACGCGTCGCCAATGACCTGATGATCGTCAATCACGAACATCAGGGCGCCAACGGCGAGGCTGAATTTGATGGCGGTCTGGCGATCTACGATGTCGCCAACCCGGCCAAGCCGTCGCTGATTACCAAGTGGACCACTCCAGGCAACGGCGTCCACCGCTACGATTTCGATGGCCGCTACGCGTACATTTTGCCCACCGCAGAGGGCTATTTGGGCAATATCGTCATGATCCTCGACCTGGCCGACCCGGCCCGGCCCGAGGAAGTCGGCCGCTGGGCCGCGCCCGGCCAGTGGCAGGCCGGCGGCGAGACCTATCCCGGCGATCCGGTCGATGCGCCGCTGCGCTGCCACCATCCCCTGCGCCTCGGCGACCGGCTTTACGTGAGCTATTGGCTGCACGGGTTTCATATCCTGGATATCGCCGACCCGGCCAATCCGCGCCTGGTGTCGTCGGGCAACCAGGGCGGCAAGCGGCCCTACCCGACCCATACCTGCCTGCCGTTCCGCGATCCCCTGGGCGGCCGCGATATCCTGGTGGTGGCCGACGAGGACGTGGGCCAGCAATTCTCGGCGCCGCCCGCCGGTCTCACCGTTTTCGACATCACCGACGAGGCCGCGCCCACCGCCATCGCCGAGTTCCAGGTCGACGAACTGGCCGGCGTCGACGAGGCCATGCCGGTCATGACCGGCTGCAACCAGCCGTCCGACCGCTGGCATGGTCCGGTGGTGCCCTTCGGCTGGTTCGCCCAGGGCCGGCGGCTGATCGACTTCAGCGACCCGTTCAACCCGCGCGAGACCGCGCGCTTTCTGCCCGACGCGCCCAGCGGCAGCGAGCGGCCAAGTTCCAACGACGTCACCATGGACGACCGGGGCCTGCTCTACCTGATAGACCGCCGCCACGGCATCGACATCATCGAAACATCCGTGTTTTAGGAGAAACGTAATGGCCCGCGACCCACGCTACGACATTCTGTTCGAGCCGATCCGGATCGGCCCGGTCACGGCGCCCAACCGGTTCTACCAGGTGCCCCATTGCAACGGCATGGGGCGGGTCAATCCAACCGCCATGGCCCATATGCGCGGCATGAAGGCCGAGGGCGGCTGGGGCATTGTCGCCACCGAGCAGTGCGACATTCACCATACCGCCGACATCACGCCCTATACGGAGACGCGGCTGTGGGACGACGGCGACATTCCCTACCTGGCGCGCATGGCCGAGGCGGTGCAGGAGCACGGCAGCCTGGCCGCCATCGAGCTGGTCCATAACGGGCTCGCGTCAGGCAACCTCTACAGCCGTGAAGTGCCCATCGGGCCCATGCACCGGCCGGTCTCATCGCGCTACAGCCCGGTCCAGGCGCGGGCCATGGACTTGTCCGATATTCGCGACTATCGCCGCCGGCACCGCAACACGGCGATCCGCGCCCGCGACGCCGGCTTCAACATCGTCGTCGTCTATTCGGGCCACGACGGCACCATGCCGACTCACTTCCTGGCCAAGCGCCATAACCACCGCACCGACGAGTACGGCGGCAGTCTGGAGAACCGCCTGCGCCTGTTCCGCGAGCTCATCGAGGAGACCAAGGACGCGGTCGGCGACACCATGGCCGTGGTGGTGCGCTTCGCGGTCGACGAGATGATGGGACCCGACGGCATGGAGTGGGCGGGCGAGGGCCGCGAGGCGGTCGAGATGCTGGCCGAGTTGCCCGACATGTGGGACGTCAACGTCTCCGACTGGTCCAACGATTCCATGACTTCGCGGTTCGCCGAGGAGGGCTATCAGGAAGAGTTCATCAGCTTCGTCAAGCAGGTCACCACCAAGCCTGTCGCTACCGTCGGGCGCTACACCTCGCCCGACGCCATGGTCTCGGCGATCCGCCGCGGCGTGGTCGACCTGATCGGCGCGGCGCGGCCCTCCATCGCCGATCCGTTCCTGCCGAACAAAATCAAGGAGGGCCGCCCCGAGGATATTCGTGAGTGCATCGGCTGCAATATCTGCGCCGCCTGGAACAACATGGGCGCGCCGTTGCGCTGCACCCAAAACCCGACCCAAGGCGAGGAATGGCGCAAAGGCTGGCATCCGGAGAAGATCGCGACCAAAGGCTCCGACTCACATGTGCTGGTGGTCGGCGCCGGGCCCGCCGGTCTCGAGGCGGCGCGGGCGCTCGGCCAGCGCGGCTATCAGGTTACCCTGGCCGAGGCCGGCCACGAACTCGGTGGCCGGGTCACCCTTGAGTCCGCCCTGCCGGGCCTCGCTACCTGGGCCCGGGTGCGCGACTATCGGGTCGGTCAGATCAGGGAGATGGCCAATGTGGAGGTCTTCCTGGCCAGCGACATGACCGCCGAGCAGGTCCGCGAACTGGGCGCCGACCACGTGGCTATCGCCACCGGCGCGACGTGGCGGCCCGACGGCATGGGCCGGGCCAACCTGTTTCCCGTGCCCGGCGCCGATGGCGCCAGCGTCCTGACCCCCGACGACATCATCGCTGGCAAGCGGCCGGAGGGACCGGTCATCGTTTTCGACGACGATCACTACTACATGGGCAACATCATCGCCGAGTTGCTGCGCGGCGAGGGCCACGAGGTAACCCTGGCGACCCCGGCGCCCTGCGTCGCCAAATGGACCGAGTACACCCTGGAACAGGAAAAGATCGAGCGCCGCATGGTCGATCTCGGCATCG
>JAYGEF010000320.1:0-6218 GCA_046582535.1 Alphaproteobacteria bacterium | reverse complement strand
CGGTCAGACGTCTTAAATTCACCATGATCAAGAGCGTCTTCAGCCCGTGAGATATCGAACATGCCCAACACTCATCAGTCCCGCGTTCTCATCATCGGATCGGGAGCGGCCGGCTATACCGCCGCCGTGTACGCCGCCCGTGCCAACCTGCGTCCAATTTTGGTTCAGGGCTTGCAACCAGGCGGCCAGCTCACCATCACCACCGACGTGGAGAACTATCCGGGGTTCGCCGATGTCGTCCAGGGTCCCTGGCTCATGGAGCAGATGGAGGCTCAGGCGCGGGCCGTCGGCACCGTCATCATCAGCGACACCATCACCGAAATCGACCTGTCGAAGCGGCCGTTCCGCGCCACCGGCGATTCCGGCGACGTTTATGTGGGCGATACGCTGGTTATCTGCACCGGCGCTCAGGCCCGCTGGCTCGGTCTCGACAGCGAACAGCAATACATGGGCTTCGGAGTCTCGGCCTGCGCCACCTGCGACGGCTTCTTCTTCCGCGACAAGCAGGTCGCCGTGGTCGGCGGCGGCAATACGGCCGTCGAAGAGGCGCTGTTCCTGACCAACTTCGCCGCCAAGGTCACCGTGATCCACCGCCGCGACGAATTTCGCGCCGCCAAGATTCTCCAGGACCGGCTTTTCGCCCACCCCAAGATCGAGATTGCCTGGAACAGCACCGTCGAGGCGATCCTCGGCCAGGAAGATCCGTTCGGGGTCACCGGGGTGCGCCTGGCGAGCACCACCGGCGGCGAAACCCGGGATATCGCGGTGGACGGCGCCTTCATCGCCATCGGCCATGACCCGGCAACCGCCCTGTTCAAGGGCCAGCTGCCCCTCGACGACGGCGGCTACCTGACCACGGCGCCGGACTCCACCGCCACAGAAATACCCGGCGTGTTTGCCGCCGGCGACGTCAAGGACCAGATTTACCGTCAGGCCGTCACCGCCGCCGGCATGGGCTGCATGGCGGCCCTTGAGGCCGAGAAATTCCTCGCCGAGCACGAGGCGGCGGCGTCGGAAGCGGCGGAATAGGCGCCGGTCGCTGTCATGGACTGGGACAAACTTAGGGTTTTCCACGCTGTCGCCGAGGCCGGCAGCTTTACCCATGCGGGCACCACCCTGAACCTCAGCCAGTCGGCGGTCAGCCGTCAGATAAGCGGGCTCGAGGATTCCCTGCGGGTGCCGCTGTTCCACCGTCATGCCCGCGGCCTGATCCTGACCGAACAGGGCGAGCTGCTGTTTCGCACCGCCCACGAGGTCTTTGCCCGCCTCGCCATGACTGAGGCCATGCTGGCGGAGAGCAAGGAGCGCCCCCGGGGCTCACTGACCGTGACCGCCACCATCGGCTTCAGCACCCTGTGGCTGACCCCGCTGATTTCTGAGTTTCTCGACCTCTACCCGGAAATCTCCATGACCATGATCTGCGAGGACCGGGAACTCGATCTGGGCATGCGCGAAGCCGACGTCGCCATCCGCATGCGGGCGCCGACCCAGCCGGACCTGGTGCAGCGCCACCTGATGACGGTCCATCTCCATGCCTACGCCTCGACCGCCTACATCAAGGAATGGGGCAGGCCGATGACTGCGGAGGATCTCGACCGTCACCGCATCATCACTTATTCAGACGGCCCCTTGTCGCGCATCACCAACCCCAGCTGGCTGTTGCAAAGTGGCGCCGAATCGAAAAACCCCCGACGCCCGGCGTTCAAGGTGAATAACATTCTTGGCATGTTGCGCGCGGTGGAGAGCGGTATCGGCATCGCCGCCCTGCCCGACTATATCGTTCAGGACCACATCAACGCCGTGCGCGTGCTGCCCGACATGGACGGCCCGTCCATCGAGACCTATTTCGTCTATCCGGAGGAATTGCGAAATTCCAAACGGATCGGTGTTTTCCGCGATTTCCTGTTGGATAAGGTCAAGCGGACCAAGTTCTAGATGGGCAATTTTCCCAGCCACGCGTCCAACGCATAGCGGCTCTGCTAGAGTGGCACTGGAACTCATACATTCGAGGGACTATCTAGGTAATTAGTAGAGCGGTGCTGCGCTGCAATATTGCAGTTGCACCGCACCCCCACCGAATAGCCCCCTATTCGGCGGAATCGTCCCGGGCGCAACACCCGGGACAAAGGGTCCTCGGACCCTACGTCTCCCAGACGTGAAGTCGCCCTGTTATGACTTGGCCGGTTCTTTGGAACCGGCCAATTTTTTTGACCGGTTTTTCATAGGTCCATAACGCGGATCTTCATTATCGTTGTGTTGGGGCCATGGCCGCCACGTTGGGCGGGTAGATCAGGTGAACCTGAGCAATGCCCGCTCGCACCCCAACACCGGACATTGGCGACACTGAGATGTCAGCCGAATTTTCACAACTTCTGTTATGATCTGACGAGCAGCACAACCGATGCTGTTTCGTTTTCAGTGATTAGCTGCGGGAGAGGAAAGGTGGATAAGAAATGACCAAAACCAAGTCTCGCCAACGGGCAAAGGCGAAAGCTGCGCAGAAAGCCAGAAAGCCGGAAACCAACGCCGACCGACCCGGCCAAGTCGTCCGACAGGGTCAATTCGATCCCGGGGCAGGTTCGATTAAAGGTCCGCGTATGAATCCCAACGTTAAGAGTTTCGGCGGCGGGAAACGGGGGGCGGCGCGGTCGAGATAGGCCGTCCAATTGAACATTCTTCGTAACGTCCGTGTTGGGTTGAACGCGGTCACTCAGGGGCTCGTCGGGCAACGGTCTACCGCCTGTCGGGATGCCGTGGTGGCTCATGGCTGCTTATTCGCAATCAGGGCTTCCAGCACAGAGACAACACGCAGGGCGCCATTCATAGCGGCGGGATAAACTGCGGTGTGAGCGCCGCTCCACTTGGGGAATGCCGGTTGAATGGAGACAGGAGACAGCGATGATTTTTGAAGTTCTCGATTATCACTTCCGGCGGGATGTTTTTGATGCCTACAAAGACTGGGCCAGGGAGGCCACGCACGTGTTGCGTCGACATCTCGATGTCGTGGGCTTTTGGATCGATGAGGGCCCGATTGATCCGGAGATTGAGGGAACTCATCCGATCAATTCGCCCATCGGGTCGGCTAACGTCACCTGGGTCATCAGGTGGAAAGACAAAGCAGCCCGCGATGCAGGGATGGAAAGATTGTTTTCGGGAAAGGAATGGCAGACACTCTGGGCACGCCACCCGGATGCCAACGGATACCTACAGGCGTCGGCACGGTTTATGGAAGAAATTTGACTGGCTCACGTCTCTACCTGACTCGGGCGTCATACCCAGAATCGTCTCTGAAAGGCTAGAAGCTACAAGGCCCAGACGCTCGCCAAATGTCCGTTCTTATCCCAACTTCGCACATTGCGGTAGGCGCGCCATTGGGAGAGCTAACCCTACAGGTGCGAAGGAAGCTGGCGAGGGAACTGCCCGTTCTTCGGTGACGCAAAACCTCCCGCCATGACTTGGTCGGGCCTCAGGAGCCGGTTGATTATTTTATAGTGACGCGGTTACCCCGTCACATATAGAGCTTCTCGCCCTCGAGCCCGCCATAGAGATCGGCGACCTGCTCTTCATAGCCATTGTAGAGCAGCGTCGGCACACGGTCGCCGGTGGTCAGGGAGCGCTCGGTGGCCTGGCTCCAGCGCGGGTGGGGCACCTGGGGATTGACGTTGGCCCAGAAGCCGTACTCGTTGGCCGCCAGTTCCTCCCAGAAGCTCACCGGGCGCTTGTCGCTGAAGCTGACCCGGACGATCGACTTGATGTGCTTGAAGCCGTATTTCCACGGCACCGCCAGACGCAAGGGCGAGCCGAACTGCTTGGCCATGGACCGGCCGTAGGCGCCGGTCACCATGAACGCCAGTTCGTTGGTCGCCTCGGCCATGGTCAGGCCTTCCGTATAGGGCCAGGGGTACCAGAACTGGCGCTGGCCGGGCGCCATGGCGTCGTCCTCGAAGGTCTGAAAGACGATGTACTTGGCGTCGCCCAGGGGCCGCGCCAGATCGACCAGATTCTTGAGGGGGAAGCCCGACCACGGAATTGCCATGGACCAGGCCTCGACGCAGCGATGGCGGTAAAGCCGCTCTTCCAGGTTCATGCGGCGGATCAGATCGTCGATGTCGAGGGTCATTTCCTTCTCGACCAAACCATCGATGGTCACCGTCCAGGGCCGGATGACCAGCGCTTGGGCGGCCCCGGCAATTTGCTTGTGGGAGCCGAATTCGTAAAAATTGTTGTAGCCCGCCGTGGTGCCCTCGGGCGTCACCGGCCGGTCGAGTTCATAAGCGGTGTTGCGCGTCGCCGGGTAAAGGTCGGCGGTGGGGTCGTCACTATCGACGGCGGCGGCGGCGGACCGCGCCAGAGCGGCAGCCAGCGGCGCGGCGAGAATGGTCCCGGCGGCCAGAACCTTACCCAGGTCGCGGCGGTTGAGGTAAAGATCCTCGGGCGTCGCCATGGACTCGGGCAGTTCCCAGGCGCGTTTGATTCGTGTCAGCATGTTCCGCCCCCAGCGGTTCTATTATCAGGCACCGCACTCAAATGTAGCGAACCGCCTTCAATAGCAAATCACGTCGCCGTGAGGGTGGCTCAAGCCTTGCGGGCGATCAGAATGAAGCTGAGGGGCAGCTTGACTTCGAGGCGCTCCAGGTGAGCGTAGCTTGGCGACAGGTCGTGGGGGTATTCGTCGAAGCGCTCGATGGCCAGGCCGTTGTCGATGCAGGCCATGATGATTTCCGACAAGGTATGGGGAAAGGTATAGAGCGGTTTCGACTCGTAGGATTCGCCGTCGAAGTAGTCGAGCCCGTCGGTATCGACCCACGGGTCTTCCTTGAAATAGGAATGGCGCCATTGGGGCGGGTCGACATCGTCGAACGGGTCGAACATGGCCTCCACTGGATGATGCTCGTAAATGAAAACGCAGCCACCGGACCGCAGCAGCCGCGCCGCCACGGCCATGTAGTCGTGAACCTTGGGAAACCAGCACAGCGCGCCGATGGTGGCGAAGGCCACGTCGAAGCCGTTGTCGTACGTCGCCGGCACGTGATGGATGTCGCCGTGAACGAACTCGACCTCGACCCCGGCGGCGCCGGCGATGGCGCGCCCTTGATCGAGGAACTGATCCGCATTGTCGAAGCCGACACAGCGGCCGGCCCCCAGGTTCTTGACCGAGATCAGCTCCTGGCCGTTGTTGCAGCACAGGTGCGCGACGTCCTTGCCGCCGACGCCAAGCGCCTTCCAGCGGGCGGTCTCGATGTCGTCGAGGCAGGAATGACCGGACACCCTGAACTCACCGATCAGCGTTTCCAGATTACGGTCCTTGTGCTTCGGCGCCGCCTCGTTCCACGCCTCGCGATTGGCGGCGACCGCCTGGTCGCGGTCCATATCGCTCATTTGAGAGAGGCGCAGGCGCGCTGGATACGCTGGCAGGCGTCCTCCAGCAGCTCGGTGGCGGTCGCGTAGGAGATGCGGAAGTGGGGATCGAGACCGAAGGCGGTGCCATGGACCACGGCCACCCCTTCCGATTCCAACAGGTAGCCGGCAAAATCCTCGCTGGAGTTGATGGTGGCGCCGTCGGGGGTGGTCTTGCCGATCAGCCCGGCGCAGCTCGGATAGACGTAGAACGCGCCATTGGGTGTCGGGCAGTCGAGCCCGGTGGCCTGATTGAGCATGCCGACCACCAGGTCGCGGCGCTCACGAAACACCTCGTTGCTCATGGCGATGTAGTCCTGGGGCCCGTTGAGCGCTGCGGTGGCGGCGGCCTGACTGACCGACGACGGGTTCGACGTGCTTTGCGACTGGACCTTGGCGATGGCCTTGATCAGCGGCGCCGGCCCGCCGGCATAGCCGATGCGCCAGCCGGTCATGGCGTAGGCCTTGGAGACCCCGTTCATGGTCAGGGTGCGCTCATAAAGCTCCGGCACCGCGGCGGCGATGGCGTGGAACTTGAAGCCGTCGTAGACCAGATGCTCATAGATGTCGTCGGACAAAACCCACACGTGCTCGTGGCGCTTCAGCACCTCACCGAGGGCCTTGAGCTGATCCAGCGTATAGGCCGCCCCGGTGGGGTTGCTCGGCGAGTTGAACATCAACCATTTGGTCTTCGGCGTGATCGCCGCCTCGAGGTCCTCGGGCCGCAGGAGGAAACCATTGGACTGGGGCGCCTCGACAATCACCGGGGTGCCTTCGGCGAGCAGCACCATGTCCGGATACGACACCCAGTAGGGCGCCGG
>JAYGEF010000315.1:0-11403 GCA_046582535.1 Alphaproteobacteria bacterium | reverse complement strand
ACGTCGAAGCCGGCGCCGATTTCACGGCCCAGGAAATACGGCTCGGTGAAGCGCAGATCAATCAACTGAGTTCGCCCGGAAAGGGTAAACGAAAGACCCAGGTTTTGACCGCGCCCAAGCAAATTGCGCTCGGTAACCGAGACACTGCCAAGAACGCCTTCTGATGAGGAGATGCCGGCCTGGAAGGTCAATGCACCGGTGGAAACCTCGGCAACCTCGACGTCGATGACCACTTTGTCACCGCTCGATCCTTGCGATTGGGTCATCGCAACGGAACCAAAGAAACCAAGATTCCGAATACGCTGTTCTGAGCGCCGCAGCTTTGCGGCGTTGAACGCGTCGCCCTCGACAAGCCTGAACTCGCGGCGGACAACCTCGTCCAGTGTCCGCGAGTTGCCGATGACGTTGATACGCTCGACAAATACACGCTGCCCCTCGGCAATTTCATAGTCGATCTTGACGATCCGGTTTTCCCGGTCGAGCGTGGTCCGCGGCCGGATATCAACGAAGGCATACCCCAGATTTCCGACGCGCTTGGTCAGATCCTGGATCGAATCTTCGACCTTACTGGCATCATACCAATCACCTTCGATGGTGGTGACGTTCTCAAACATCTGCTCCGTAGCCAAGTCGCGAAGCAGACTGTTGATGCCCACTTCCCCAAAGCTGTAACGCTCGCCCTCCTCCACGGTGAAGGTGATGAAGAAGCCACTGCGATCCCGTGTCAGCTCCGCAATTGCCGAGAGGACGCGAAAATCCGCATAACCTTTCGATAGATAGAACGTGCGCAGCCGGTCGCGGTCAAACGCGATTCGATCCGGATCATAGGTATCGTCGCTGGACAGAAAGCGATACCAGGCGCTCTCCTTTGTCGATACTTCGTCACGGAGGCGGCTGTCGTTGAATTTGGTATTGCCGATGAAGCTGATATCGCGAATTTCCGTCTTCGGCCCCTCATTGATTTCGAACACCAGATCAACGCGATTTTGCGGCAATTGAATGATCTTCGGCACGACAGTCGCGGCAAACCGCCCACTGCGCCGGTAGATCTCGACGATACGCGCGACGTCGGTCTGTACTTTTGTCCGGGTGTAGACCACCCGGGCGCGAAGCTCGACTTCAGTCTCAAGAACCTCGTCCTTGACCCGCTGGTTACCTTCGAAAGCGATGCGGTTGATAATTGGGTTTTCGACCACCCGCACCACCAGGGTGTTACCTTCGCGCACCATGTTGACGTCGGCGAACAACCCGGTCGCAAACAGGTTTTTCAGGGACCGGTTGATGCGCCTGTTGTCGAAAGGATCGCCAACCGCGACCCCGGCCTCGAGCATATAGGATTGGACGGTGGAGGCTTCGATACGCTGGTTGCCGTCAATGCGGATAGCGTTGATTACGCCGCCCGATTCCTGAGCCATGGCCGGCGGGGCCACAGCGAAGGTTGCCAATCCAATGGCAAGCAGTCCGATCAACCAAACTAAGCGCGACAAAACGCCTCCCGATTTATCGCCCCTGGAACTCACGAAAACAGATCGATAAAGAAATCAACCACCTGAAGATGCACGAGATCGTTCCACGTTGCGAAAAGCATGAGCGTCAATACCATCGCAAGGCCGATGCGGAAACCGTATTCTTGCGCCCGCTCGCCCAGCGGACGGCCAAAAATACCCTCGAAAACGTAGAAAATCAGGTGCCCGCCATCAAGCATGGGAATGGGAAACAGGTTGATCAGGCCGAGGTTAATCGACAGAACAGCCATGAACCAGAACACAGTGACAATGCCATCTTCCGCAACCTGCGCCGACACCTGGGCGATACGGATAGGGCCACCGAGTTCGTCGCTGCCCCGGGTCCCGACGATAATCTCGCCAAGCGCATCCAGGGTCGCAAACGACAACATCCAGGTTTCTTCGACCGCGGCCCAAACCGCCGTCAACGGGTCGTGACGTACGAATTCCACGCCTTTGCGGCCGACTCCGATCTGGCCGTAGTGCTGGACGTTGCCGAACCGGTCGGTAACCTCAACCATATGCGGCACGATATCGATTTCGATTTCGGCCCCATCGCGCAGGATCACGAAGGTCAAGGGATCACCGACGCTGGCACGGACTATGCGCTGAAGCGCCTCAAATCGGTCGATGGCCTCGTCGTCAATGGCGAGAATCGTATCGCCGGGCAGCACGCCGGCGGCTTCGGCCGGTCCGCCGGCGCGAACAATACTGATGTCAGCGGGTGTAATGCGCTGACCAACCGTCGAGAACATGACCGCGAGAATCGCGATGGCGAGGACAAAATTGGCCAAGGGGCCGCCCAAAACAATCGCCGCGCGCTGCCCGAGTCGCTTGTGATGGAACGATACGGCGCGATCCGCTTCGGCCATTTCCGGCATGTCCTCGCCGGGCGTGCTGGCGGCGTCGGCGTCGCCGAAGAACTTCACGTAGCCGCCGAGAGGCAACAGAGAGATTTTCCAGCGGGTACCAGATTTACTGTTCCAACCGAACAGTTCCGGCCCAAAACCGATGGAAAAAACGTCGACCTTCACGCCGTTGTAGCGGGCGATCAGATAGTGTCCCAGTTCATGGCCAAAGACGATGACGCTGAGAATAAAGACGAAGGCAACGCCATTGGTCCAAATCAGGTTTAGCAGATCCATAATTCACCACGTAAATTGGCCGTTTCCGGCCGCCGTGCGCCCAGGGGCGCCTAATTATCGATCAACGCAGCAGCAACTTCGCGGGCCGCCACATCAATGGCGTAAACATCGTTCAAACCGCTGATTACACACAGCGGGACCTTTTCCAGCGTCCGTTCGACAATCCGTACTATATCGAGAAAACCAATTCGCCCGGCCATGAAACCCTGGACGGCGATTTCGTTGGCTGCACTAAGAATAGTAGGTGCGCCGTCCCCCGCCTTCAAGGCCTGGCGGCAAAGGTTGATTGCCGGGAACCGCTTGTCATCAGGGCTTTCGAACGTCAGGCGGGCGATTTCGGCAAGGTCGAGCGGCGTCGCCGGGGTGGGTATTCGGCGCGGCCAGCCAAGGGTATAGGCGATGGGAATGCGCATATCGGGCGACCCCAGCTGGGCCAGCATGGAACCGTCCACATAGGCCACCAGGCTGTGGATCACCGACTGCGGATGAATGATCACCTCGATCTGTTCCGGTGGCAGGCTGAACAGGTAATGCGCCTCGATCAGCTCGAGGCCCTTGTTCATGAGGGTCGCGGAATCCACGGAAATCTTGGCCCCCATGTCCCAATTGGGGTGGGCCACCGCCTGCTCCACCGAAACGCCGGCCATGGTGTCCAGATCAAATTCCCGGAACGGCCCGCCCGATGCGGTCAGGATGATACGGTCGATGGACTCGCGGCGGTCAAAATCGAAAACCTGGAAGATGGCGTTGTGCTCGGAATCCACCGGCAGCAGAGTGGCGCCGCTGTTGCCCACTTCCGCCATCATCAGGGAGCCGGCGCAGACCAGGGACTCCTTGTTGGCCAGAGCGACGATGGCGCCCTGGCGCACCGCGGCCAGTGTGGGGGACAGTCCGGCGGCGCCGACAATGGCCGCCATGACCCAATCGGTAGGTCGCTCGGCGGCTTCAACCAGGGCGTCGTGGCCGGCCGCCACGGCAATGCCACTGCCATCGAGGGCCGTTTTGAGTTGCTCGTAGCGGTCAGGATCGCCAATCACCGCAAGACGGGGACGCAAGCGCCGCGCCTGATCGGCAAGCCGCTCCACGTTGCTATGAGCCGTCAGGGCCTCGATTTCATAGGCTTCGGGCTCACGCTCAAGCAGATCGATGGTGCTGCAGCCGACCGAACCGGTCGAGCCCAATACGGTGACCCGGCGCTGCGCGGCCGAGGCGTCGCTGGTGGTCAACGCCATACCAGGGCTCCGTCGCTACTGACCAGGGCAACAATGGCGACCACCGGGGCCGCGGTCATCAACCCATCGAGGCGATCGAGCACGCCGCCGTGGCCGGGGATGAGCCCGCTGCTGTCCTTGGCGCCGAAATGACGCTTAACCCCGGATTCCGCCAAATCACCAATCTGTGCGACCACCGCCAATCCGGCGCTGAACAGAATTAAGGCGAGGCTGCCGGGTAGCGCCAGCACGGACGCCGTGACACCACCAACCGCGCCGGCGGCGATAACACCGCCGCCCAGGCCGGCCCAGGTCTTCTTGGGGCTGATGCGGGGCGCCAGTTTGGGACCGCCGATGCCGCGGCCAGCGAAATAGGCGCCGATGTCCGTGGCCCAAACCACCGCGAACAGCCAGATAATGGTCTCAAGACCAAGAGTCGGCGCCGCGCGCAGCCATATGACGGCGATGCACGGCAGCGCGATGTAGATAACGCCCAGGGGCGGCCAGAACGTCCGCACGCCGCCAAGCCACGCCACGGCCAAGGTCAACGCCGCCATTGGGATCGCGGCGGCAAGCCCGGCATCGCCATAACCGAGAGCGGCGACGCCGACACAGCCGAACACCGCGCCGCCAGTTGCGGCCGCACTCGCCATGGCGCCACCGCTCGACAGACTATTCCACTCATGAGCCATCAGCGCCGCCAGGCCGAGCACCAGCAGGTTGAACGCCAGACCGCCGGCATAGGCCAGCCCCAAGGCAACCGGCACCATGACCAACGCCGAAACCATGCGCAGCCCAATGCCGTGGCCACCGGCGTCACTCGCTGGTGGCGCCATACCGTCGTTCGCGCTGGTGAAACTCATTAATGGCGTCTTCCAAGTTATTTTTGTCGAAGTCGGGCCACATGACCGGGCTGAAGACCAACTCCGTATAGGCACATTGCCAGAGCAGAAAATTGCTGATGCGCTGCTCGCCACTCGTCCGAATCAGAAGATCGGGATCGGGGATGCCCGCGGTATCCAGGTGGCGGGTAAAATGCGCCTCGTCGATGGCGCCCGGGTCCAGTTCGCCACTGGCGACTTGTTCGGCGAGGCGTCGCGCGGCGTTGACGATCTCGTCGCGACCGCCGTAGTTGAGGGCCATGGTCAAGGTTAGGCCGCCACTGTCCTGGGTGCGCTGCTCGGATTCATCGAGCAAGGTGATGATATCGCGCGGCAGGCGTTGACGGTCGCCGATAAAGCGCAGCCGCACGCCATTGCGCACCAGGGCCGACAACTCCCGCTCAAGATAAATTCGCAGCAACCCCATGAGGTCGTCGATTTCGGCCAGCGGGCGTTTCCAGTTCTCCGACGAAAACGCGAACAGAGTCAGGTACGAAATACCCAGTTCCTGGCAGTGTGTGACAGTCTTGAGCACCACCTCGGCGCCTTGCCGGTGACCGGCCAGACGGGGCAGTGACCGGGCCTTAGCCCAACGCCCGTTGCCATCCATGATAATGGCCACATGGGTTGGTGACGGCGGGCTTGAACCCAGGGATGCGGCGGCTTCCACGATTCAGACCTGCATGATGTCCTGTTGTTTGGTCTCGAGCAGCTCGTCGATTTTTGCCACGTGGTCATCGGTCAGGGACTGAACTTCGTCGCCCCACAAATGATGGTCGTCCTGGGACAGCTCGCCATCTTTTTCCATACGCTTGAGCTTGTCCATGCCATCGCGCCGGACATTGCGCACCGCCACCCGCGCCTCTTCAGCGTAACGCCCCGCAACCCGGCTGAGTTCTTCGCGGCGCTCCTCATTGAGTTCAGGAATAGGCACCCGGACAAGCTGACCGTCAACGATGGGATTGAGTCCCAGGCCAGCATTCATCACGGCCTTCTCGACCGCCTTGACCATGGTCTTGTCCCATACCTGGACACTCAGCATGCGCGGCTCGGGTACGCTGATCGATCCCAGTTGGTTAAGCGGCATTTCGCTGTCGTAGGCCTGGACGACAATGGGCTCCAGCAGACTCGGTGTCGCCCGGCCTGTACGCAGGCCTAAAAACTCACGACGCAACACTTCAAGTGCGCCATCCATACGGCGGGTAACGTCGTCAATATCCGGATCAGCCATGATGTGCCCCCTCGCGCGTTTTTTCCCGATCCGAGATTTCGGTGAACTTGCCTCGGCCAGACAAAATATCGCCAAACGCGCCGGCTGTGTCGATGGAGAATACCAGAATTGGAATTCGGTTTTCGCTGGCCAAGGAAATTGCCGCCGCATCCATCACCTTGAGATCCTGGGACAATACGTCCATGTAGCTCAAGCGATCATAGCGCACGGCATCTGGCGTTGTCTTGGGATCGGCCGTGTAGACTCCATCTACCTGGGTCGCCTTCAGCATGACGTCACAATTCATTTCCACCGCCCGCAGCGCCGCACCGGTATCCGTGGTGAAAAACGGATTGCCCGTACCGGCGGCGAATATTACCACCCGGCCCTTTTCCATATGGCGCGCGGCCCGGCGCCGGATATAGCGCTCGCACACCGCGTCCATCTGGATCGCCGACTGGACCCGGGTCTGAATGTCGAGTTTTTCCAGGGCATTCTGCATGGCCAGGGCGTTGATCACCGTGGCCAGCATGCCGATATGGTGGGCTGTGGCCAATTCGATGCCGGCGGCGGCGCCGGAGATGCCGCGAAAGATATTGCCGCCGCCAATAACCACCGAGACTTCCACGTCCATGGCATGGACCGAGGCAATCTCGCCGGCGATACGGTCAACAGCGGCGGGATCAAGGCCGAATTCCTTGTCCCCCATCAGGGCCTCGCCGGAAATCTTCAAGAGAACACGGCGATATAATGCGGAAGACGCCATCACTACCTCGAATCACCCGACGCCCAGAAAACGGCTCAACACGCCGTCGGCAAACGCGAATCCAAAGCGTTATGCCGCGAGGAGAGTACTACATTGCACGCGTCACCGCACCCGATTTGCCGTCACACCCCGCGGCGCACCGGCAAGAACCACGGGACTAACCAGCAACCTGGGCGGCGACTTCGGCGGCGAAGTCGGTTTCTTCCTTCTCGACGCCCTCGCCCAGGGCGAAGCACAGGAAACCGGTAATCGCAACCGGCGCACCCACGTCACCAGCGGCTGCCTCCAAAACCTTGGAAACCTTGGTTTCGCCATCAACCACGAAGACCTGCTCAAGCAAGGCAATCTCTTCGTAGTACTTGCGCAACCGACCCTCGACCATCTTCTCGACGATCTCTTCGGGCTTGCCGGAAGCGCGCGCCTGATCGGCCAGCACGTTCCGCTCACGCTCAAGGGTCGCCGCGTCGATATCGGCTACCGCCACAACCTCGGGCCGCGCCGCCGCCACATGCATGGCGATCTGCTTGCCGAGAGCCTCCAACGCAGTCTTGTCGCCGGTCGATTCGAGAGCGACCATGACGCCGATACTCCCCTGATTGGCGACAGTCGCGCCGTGCATATAGCTGGCGACAACACCGCTGCCGACGCTCAACGTGGCGCAACGGCGCAGGTGAATGTTTTCACCAATGGTCGCCACCAACTCGGTCTGGCGATCTTCCACCGAACCACTGGCGCCGGGGAAAGCCGTGGTCCGCAGGGTGTCGAAATCACCGCCGCTACCTAGGGCAAGCGTCGCCACGGCGCCGACGAACGCCTGAAAGCTCTCGTTGCGGGCGACGAAATCTGTCTCCGCGTTGATTTCGACCAAAGCCCCGACGGAATCGCCGATGGCGATGCCGACCAGGCCTTCGCTCGCGGCCCGGCCCGATTTCTTCGCCGCCACGGACAGCCCGTTTTTCCGCAGCCAATCGACCGCGACCTCTACGTCGCCATCGGTCTCGGTCAACGCCTTCTTGCAATCCATCATGCCGGCGCCGGTCTTGTCCCGCAGGCTCTTGACCAGGGAAGCGCTAATATCGGCCATGTCGTACCTCTTATCTTCGTAGGGTTATCTGAATTTCCGGCGACGTGGAGGATTTATTCCTCAGCTTTGTCGGCCGCTTTCTGAGGCTTGGCAGCCGCCTTCTTCGCAGTCGCCTTGGGCTTGGCGGCAGCCTTCTTCTTCGGCTTGGCCTCCTTGGCCGGGGCATCATCCGTCGCCGGCGCGGCCTCGGCTTCAGCCGGGGCTGCTTCGGCCGGTGCTTCAGGGGTAGCTTCGGGCTCCGGCGCCGCCTCGGGCTCTGCCGCGGCTTCAGGCTCCACTGCCGCTTCAGGCTCCACTGCCGCTTCAGGCACGGGCGCCGCGTCCGCCACAACCACCGGCTTTTCGGTCAGCTCGGGCAGGGTTTCGACCGGTGCTCCTTCCGATGCGCCAACGTCAACGCCGCTGACCTGCAACTCGGTCTGAATGCCGTCAAGAACGGCGTTCGACACCAGTTGGCAATAAAGATTGACCGCGCGGATGGCGTCGTCGTTGCCCGGAATTGGGTAATCGATGGGATCCGGGTCGGAATTGCTGTCGATGATCGCGACGATGGGAATGCCAAGCTTGTTGGCTTCGGCAATGGCGATCTTTTCCTTGTTGGTGTCGATGACGAACAGCACGTCGGGCAATCCGCCCATCTCCTTGATGCCGCCCAGGGCCCGGTCGAGCTTGTCGCGCTCGCTGGTCATGCCCAGCAGCTCTTTCTTGGTCAGACCGGTCTGTTCCTCCTGCAACTGCTCCTCAAGATCGCGCAGCCGACGGATCGACACCGAAATGGTCTTCCAGTTAGTCATCATGCCGCCGAGCCAGCGGTGGTTGACATAGAACTGGCCGCAGCGCTTGGCGCCCTCGGCGATGACCTCGGTGGCCTGGCGCTTCGTGCCGACAAACAGCACGCGGCCGCCGCCAGCCACAGTGTCGCGCAACATCATAAGCGCGCGATGGAGCATGGGCGCGGTCTGCTGCAGATCAATAATGTGAGCTTCGTTGCGGACACCGTAGATATACGGCGCCATCTTGGGATTCCAACGCCGGGTCTGGTGACCAAAGTGGACACCGGCCTCAAGCAGTTGGCGCATGGAGAATGGTGGCAAAGCCATGGTAACAGTCCTTTTCCGGTTGAACATCCGCGGGACGTGGTCCGACCAAATCGGACACCGGAGCGACGCCATGAGGATTTACCCATGGGCCGAAAATCCCGCGTGTGTATTTAGGGTGGCTGGTTCTAACGTTTTCGCCGACGGGCCGCAAGCGAAAAGGCCCCGCGCCGCAGGCAAAAATGCATCGCGCCGCGTCCTACACCTGCTCGACGCCGACCACGCCGGGGAACTCACCGATCTCCATGCAGACTGCCGGCGAGATGGCATAGCCATCGAGCAGTTCGATCTCGATTTCACGGTCGCCATCCTCGATTACCAAGCGCACCCGGCCGCGGCCCTTGCCGGCGTCATCGAGAGCCGTGCGCAGGCGGTCGAGGCAGGTGCATTCGGTCAGATGAACCTCAAGGTTCGCCGCCGTGCCGCTGACCTCATCATCGAGTCCCTGAACGCTGCGCGCCGTAACCCGGGGCACGCCGCCCTCGATCTGGACGCTAGCCGAAACCAGCAGCGGAACATTGGCGTCGAGCAACTCGCGGCACGCCGCCAGAGTCTCGGAAAACAAGGCCACTTCAATGGATCCGCTGGGGTCCGAAAGCTCGACAAAAGAGAAGCGGTTGCCGCGGGCCGAGCGCCGCTCCTGGCGACCGACGACAACGCCGGCAAGCTTGATCTGCGGTGAAATGTCACGAGCCGTCATGGTGCCGAGCGACGCAATCGGCGTCACGTTATGCGCGGCCAAATGAGCTTCGTAGGACTCAAGCGGGTGGGCTGACAGATAAAATCCGATGGCGCGGTGCTCGTGCTGGAGACGCGCCATGGGCGGCCATTCGTTGACCTCTGGAAGGTCAGGAGCCAGGGACACCGCCGGGCCGTCTTCGCCGCCGAACATATTGACCTGATTGCTGGCCTTTTCGATGACCGCGGCACTGGCATGGCGCATGAGCACCTCGGCGGCCTCGAAGACCCGCCGGCGATTGGGCTCGATGCCATCGAACGCGCCGGCCTGGGCGAGGTTTTCGATCTGGCGCTTGTTGATCACACCGGGATCGACCCGGCCGACGAAATCGAACAGATCTTCAAACAACCCATTGTCCTGGCGTTCCCTGGCCAGGGCGCTCATAGCCTGGGCGCCGACATTTTTGATCGCGCCCAGGGCATAACGCACCGCCCCCTTGCCGTCGCCGTCGATTTCGACGTTGAAGGTCGCCCCGGAATGATTGATGTCCGGCGGCAGCAGTTCGATGCCGGTGGCAATCAGGGTCTGTCGAAACACGCCGAGCTTATCCGTGTTGCCCAGTTCCATGCTCATGGACGCGGCGAAAAATTCAACCGGGTGGTTGGTCTTGAACCAGGCGGTCTGATAGGCGATCAGGGCATAGGCGGCGGCATGGCTTTTGTTAAAACCGTAGCCGGCGAACTTATCGACCAGATCGAAAATCTTGCCCGCCTTGGCCTCGGCGACGCCATTCGCCATGGCGCCGGACACAAACGTGTCCCGCTGGGCGGCCATTTCGTCCTTGTCCTTCTTGCCCATGGCGCGGCGCAGAATGTCGGCCTGACCCAGGGTGTAGCCGGACAGCACCTGGGCAATCTCCATCACCTGTTCCTGGTAGATGATGACCCCGGCGGTCTCCTTGAGGGTGTTCTCGAGCATGGGGTGGGGATATTCCACCGGCTCAGCGCCATGGCGGCAGGCGATGTACTTGGGAATATTGTCCATGGGCCCCGGCCGGTAGAGGGCGACCAGGGCGATAATGTCCTCGAAGCTGTCGGGCTTGAGCTTGGTCAGCACATCGCGCATGCCCGAGCCTTCAAGCTGGAACACGCCGACCGTATCGCCGCGCCCGAGCATTTCGAATGTGGCGGCGTCATCCAGCGGCAGGGCCGCCAGGTCGATAGGAATGTCACGCTGGGCCAACAACCGGCAGGTCTGGTCGAGCACGGTCAGGGTCTTGAGCCCGAGAAAGTCAAACTTGACCAGCCCAGCCTTCTCCACATCCTTCATGGCGAACTGGGTTACCGCCATGTCCGAACGCGGATCGCGATAGAGCGGCACCAGATCGTCGAGCGGCCGGTCACCGATGACCACGCCGGCGGCGTGGGTCGAGGCGTGGCGGTAGAGGCCTTCGAGCTTGAGGGCGATGTTGAGCAGACGGGCTACCGCCTCGTCCTCGTCGCGGGCGTCGCGAATTTGCGCTTCGCTCTCGATCGCCTCGGCCAGGGTCGTCGGGTTGGCTGGATTATTGGGCACCATCTTGCAGATGCGGTCGACCTGACCGTAGGGCATTTCCAGCACCCGGCCGACGTCGCGCAGGGCGGCGCGGGCGCGGAGCGAGCCGAAGGTGATGATCTGCGCCACCTGCTCGCGGCCGTACTTCTGCTGGACGTGGCGGATAACTTCGTCACGCCGGTCTTCGCAGAAGTCGATATCGAAGTCAGGCATGGAGATGCGTTCGGGATTGAGAAAGCGTTCGAACAGCAGGCCGAAGCGCAACGGGTCG